>SYEN01000206.1 GCA_005800795.1 Burkholderiales bacterium
ATGCGGTGTCACCCGTGCCCGTGCTGGCGGCGGGCGCCATTGCTGACGGGCGTGGCATAGCCGCTGCACTGTCGCTGGGTGCGATGGGTGCATGGGTGGGCACGGCGTTTTTGGTGGCTGACGAATGTGACATCGCCGATGGCATGAAAGAGCAGATCATCAAGGGCCGCGCGCAGGATTTTGATATCCAGCGCATCTATACCGGCAAGACCATGCGCTGTTACCGCAATGCGATGGTGGAGGCGTGGGCGAAATCAGGTCTGGAGCCCTTGGGGATGCCCTACCAAAAAATTCTCGGTGACGACATCAATGAAAGCGTGGCCGCCGCGGGCAAATGGGAGTTGCACAGCAATCCCGCCGGACAGGGATCGGGGTTGCTGTCGGCACGCAAACCCGCGCGGCAGATATTCGAAGCGCTGGTGGAAGGCACGCATCAGGCGATGCGTGAATTGCAACAGCGGGTTCGTTTGCAATGATGGCCGGGGCAGCGTTTGCGGCTTTTTCCGCAGCCACGCTGGGGGCGTTGGCCATGGTGTCCGCCGCTGCGCAGGACGTTCGTGACTACGGCAAGCGCCCCATCCGCATGATGGTGCCGGTGCCGCCGGGCGGCAGCACGGACATCGTGGCGCGTATCGTCACCGGCCCGCTGGCGGAGATGACGGGTTACACCATCGTCATCGATAACCGCGCGGGTGCGCAGGGGGCCATTGCCACGGAAATCGTCGCGCGCGCGAACCCGGATGGCCACACGCTGCTGTTTGGCTACGCCACGCACACGACGTTGCCATTCATCAACAAAGTGCCTTACGACCCGTTTCGAGATTTCGCGCCGATCACGCAAGTTTCGGTGAATCCCTTGTTGGTGGTGGTGCACCCATCGGTGCCGGTCTCCAACGTGAAGGAGCTGATCGCGCTCGCCAAGTCCAAGCCTAAATTGCTGAATCTCGGCATTGCCACGGCAGGCAGCGCCGGGCATATCGCGGCGGAACTTTTCAAGCTGCGTACCGGTACGGGCGATGGCATCGTCACGGTGACCTACAAGGGCGGCGGCCCTGCGCTGGTGGCGCTGTTATCCGGCGAGGTGCAGATGATGTTTGCCAGCGCGCCGACATCCATGCCGCATCTGAAATCGGGCAAGCTCAAACCATTGGCGACCGTGGGCGCCAAACGCTTGCCCTATATGCCGGATTTGCCGTCGCTGGGTGAATCCGGGTTCAGCATTGAGGCCGCGCCATGGCAAGGCCTGCTGGGCCCCGCGCGCATGCCACGCGAAATCATCCTGCGCCTGTATGGCGAAATGTCGCGTGTGTTGAAGCGCCCCGATGTCATCGAGCGGCTGGCTGCGGCAGGCGCTGACGTGGTGAGCAGCACACCGGAAGAATTCGATGCGCGTATCAAGCGTGAGCTGAACGAGTACAGCAAACTGATCCCGACGTTTGGTCTGGGTAAACAATTGTGATTTTCGTAAGTATTTGTTTTTAAACGATTTTATGAGTTCCTCCTCGCGACGGCCGTTGTACGCTGCAAACGAAATGCAGCGCCTGATACGGCCGCGCAGCGTGGCCATCATTGGGGCATCCAACACGCCGGGCACATTCGGCTATCGCACGGTGCAGAACTGTTCGTTCGGATTTACCGGCAAGGTCTACCCGATCAACCCGCGGCACGCCGAAATACTCGGTCACGCGTGTTACGCAGATATCGACAGTCTGCCCGAAATCCCTGACAGTGTGGTGTTGTCAGTGCCGGGAGATCAGGTGCTGGGCATCATTGAAAAATGCGCGGCGCTGGGGGTGGGCGGCGCGGTCATTTATTCGTCCGGATTTCTGGAGACCGGTGACACGGACAAGGTGGCGCAGCAGCGGCGTCTGGCGGACATCGCGCGCGCCAGCGGCATGCGCATCCTCGGGCCGAACTGCATCGGCATCATGAACTTCGTCGATCGTGTGGGTCTATCCTTTCAGCCGGGGCTGAACGAGTTGCCCATGATCACCGGCCCCATAGGCTTGGCAGTGCAGAGTGGCGCGCTGGGCTTTATCCTGACCCAAGGCATGCAGCGTGGCCTGGGCTTCAGCTACAACATCGCGCCGGGCAATTCGTGCGATGTGGATATCTGCGACCTGATCAATTTCATGGTTGATGACGACACCACCAGGGCCATCGCCTGCGTATTCGAGGGCGTGGCCGACGGAGAGCGTTTTCTGCAAGCCACCCAGCGTGCGCTGGCGGCGGGCAAGCCGGTGGTGGCGTACAAACTGGGGCGTAATGAACTCTCCCGCCGCACGGCGGCTTCGCACACGGGCACATTGACAGGTTCCAATGCCGCTTACGATGCGGCATTCGAGCGCGCGGGCGTGGTACGTGTGGATGACTTTGAAGCGGTGCTGGAAACAGCGGCTTATTTCACGCGCGCGGGCAAGCCCACGGCCAAAGGTATCGGCGTAATGTCGGCGTCCGGCGGTGCGGCGGTGATGGCCGCCGACAAGGCCGATGAACTGGGGGTTTCGTTGCCGCCACTGGCGCCGCAAACCGCCGCCGCGATGCGCGAAAAGATGCCGGATTTCGGCTCCAGTGCGAACCCGTGTGACATCACCGCGGCGTCACTGCACGATCCCACCATGTATGGCCATTGCATCACGGCGTTTGCCAATGACCCTTCATTTGCGGCGGTGGTGGTGCCGATGTTCAGTGTGTTTGCACCCTCGACGGTGGAGCGTGCGAAGTATCTGTGTGAAGTAGCCGCCGGGCTGGACAAGCCCATTTGCATCGTGTGGCTGAACGAATGGCTGCAAGGACCTGGTAGCGAGGTGTATGAGCATACACAGGCACTAACGATGTTCCGCTCAATGAAGCGCTGCCTCGCGACGCTCAAAGCGTGGCTCGGCTATCACGAACAGCGCCAAGGACTGCTGACGCGTAAGACATCGCGCGTATCCGATCGTGCAAGTGTGCAAACAGCGCGCACATTGCTGGCTCGCCAGAAAGCGGGCGCGACGCTCAGCGAAGGCGCCTCCAAGGCGCTGTTGGCGAGTTATGGCATACCGGTGACACGCGACGCGCTGGCGCAAGCGGAGGACGAAGCCGTGAGCGCCGCGCGGACCATCGGTTACCCCGTGGTGCTGAAGGCGGAGTCGGACGCAATACCGCACAAAACCGAGGCCGGCGTGGTGCATCTGGCGCTGGCCGATGAGGGGGCCGTGCGAGCGGCGTTTCGTGCGATCAAGGCCGCCGTGGCGCGATTGCCCGGCCCGCCCGCCATCGCGGGGATCAGCGTGCAAGAGATGGTGACCGGCGGCATCGAAATCATGGCGGGCATCAACAACGATGCGCAATTTGGCCCGGTGCTGGTGGTCGGCATGGGCGGCGTGCAGGTGGAAGTGCTGTGCGACACAGCGGTGGCGCTGGCGCCGGTGTCGCCTGCCGAGGCGCTGGCCATGCTGCAATCGCTTAAGGGTTATCGCTTGCTCAGCGGTTATCGCGGCGCCAAAGCCGTGGCGCTGGATGCCTTGGCGGATGCCATCGCACGGCTGTCCGAACTGGCGTCCGAACATCGCGAACGGTTGGTCGAAATTGATGTGAATCCCTTGGTGGCACGCGCGGATCGTGTGGTTGCCGTGGATGCCCTGGTGGTTACAGCCGCAAGGAAGGAGAGTTGAACGTGGACCATAAATTGCGCAACAAGACCGCCATCGTCGGCGTGGGCGAGTCGGACATCGGCAAGGTGCCGAACATGACGGGGCTGGGCCTGAATGCACAGGCCGCCAAGCGTGCGCTGGATGATGCAGGCATGCAGTTAAGTGAGATCGACGGCCTGCTCACCGCGTACTCGTTCACCGAACCGTATTTCATGCTGGGCACGGTGCTGTGCGAATACCTGGGGCTTAAACCGCGTTACTGCTCATCCCTGATCTCGGGCGGTGCGTCGCCTGCCGTAATGCTGGGTCATGCCGCTGCCGCCATCGCCGCGGGCATGGCGAATACGGTGCTGGTGTGCACCGGTGAGAACCGTGCCACGGGGTTAAGCCGCGATGCTGCCGTGTCTGCATTGGCGGCGGCCGTGGGCCACCCGTATTACGAGAATCACTACGGCCCGTCGATCCCCGGTTGTTACGCCATGATCGCGCGGCGCTATATGCACGAATACGGCATTACGCGTGAGCAACTCGCGCAGGTGGCGGTGACCACACGGCGGCATGCGGGTCTGCATCCGAATTCGCACATGAAGCAGCCGATCAGCATCGCTGACGTATTGAATTCGAAGCCGATTGCCGCACCGCTCAACATCCTCGACTGCTGTTTGATCTCGGATGCGGCGGGGGCGTTTATCGTCACTTCCGCCGAACGTGCGCGCGACTGCAAAAGCAAGCCCGCGTATGTGCTGGGGGTGGGTGAAAAGCACACGCACGAATTCATTGTGTGCGCCGAGAGCCTGACAGAGTTTGGCGCCACGGAATCGGGGCGGGACGCCTACACCATGGCGGGGCTGGGGCCGCAGGATATCGATGTGGCGCAACTGTACGATTGTTTTACCATCGTGCCGGTGATCGAGCTGGAAGAGCTGGGCTTTTGCAAGCGTGGCGAGGGCGGTGCATTCTACGCGGCGGGGCATGCCGATATCGGCGGCAAGTTGCCCATCAACACCCATGGCGGCATGCTGTCGCACGCGCACGCGGGCGCAACGGGCGGCCTCCTCGGCATCATTGAAGCAGTGGCCCAATTGCGGGGCGGGCTGGGTGCGCGCCAGGTTGAGGGCGCCGAGGTGGCACTGGTGCACAACGAAGGCGGTGTGTTGTCGTCGCACTGCACCGTGATACTGGCCAGCAACACGCGGTAATCGTTTGATACGGAGAACAGTATGCAGCCAAAAATTCGCGGGATGTACTGGGAAGACTTTGAAGTCGGTCAAACACTGGTGACGCCCAAACGCACGATCACCTCCACTGATATTGTGAATTTCGCCTGTCTGTCGGGCGATTTCAACGAGGTACACACCAACTTTGAGTACGCCAAAACCACGCCATTTGGCGAACCCGTCGCGCATGGCCCGCTGATTTACGCCATCATGGGCGGCTTGCAGTACGCGAGCGGCGTCAACGATGGCACGCTGCTGGCGCTGCTACAGGTGGATCAGTGGCGCATGCTGGGGCCGGTCAAACATGGCGATACGCTGCACATGGAAGCCGTTGTCCTTGAAAAAAAGGAGAGCAGCAAGCCGGATCGCGGCGTGGTGAAATTCAAGCGCCGCTTTATGAAGCAAGATGGCACGGCAGTGCAGGAGATGGAAACCACTCTCCTGTACCGCCGGCGGCCTGCCGCGGGTTGATTACGTTGGCGACAATTCTCGCGCGCGGGTGGGCAGGGGTGGCCCTGCTGATGGCCGCCATGCCGGTGTCGATGGCGCAGACCTATCCCGCCAAGCCCATCCGCTTTGTGGTGCCGCACACGGTGGCGGGGTCGCCTGACATACTGGCGCGCTTCCTGGGCACGCGGCTGGGTGATGCGCTGGGACAACAAATCATTGTTGACAATATGGCTGGAGCGGCGGGCATCGTGGGCGCGGAGCGCGTGGCGCGCGCTACCGCCGATGGTTATACGTTGTTTGTAGGCTCCAGCGCGATCGTCATCAATCCGAACCTGTACAAGAAAGTGGGTTATGACGTGTTGCGGGATTTTCAGCCTATCACCGCGCTGGCCCTGGCGCCGCTGGTGCTGGTGGTGCATCCTTCGCTGCCTGCGCGCTCGGTGCGCGAATTTATCGCGCTGATGAAGTCAAGACCCGGCGCGATCAACTATGCCTCCGGCGGCAGTGGCTCGGCCGCACACATGGCGGCTGAATTGTTCAAGACCATGGCGGGTGTGGACATGGTGCATGTGCCTTACAAGGGCACCGCGCCCGCGCTGATCGATCTGGCGGGTGGCCACGTGTCGGTGGGCTTTTACACGGTGTCCGCGACCAGCGGGCACATCAAGACCGGCCGCTTGCGTGCGCTGGGGCTCTCCGCGCTGAAGCGTTCAACGGCCCTGCCGGACCTGCCCACGGTGGCGGAGGCGGGGTTGCCGGGTTATGAAGCCAGCACCTGGATCGGCGTGCTCGCACCCGCTGCCACGCCGCGCGAGATAGTCGAGCGATTGCATGCAGAAATCGCGAAGATACTGGCCTTGCCCGAAGTGCAGCAGACGTTCGCGGTGCAGGGCTTTGACATGATCGCCAACACGCCGGCCGAGTTTGCCGCGCAGATCAAGGGTGATCTTGGCAAATGGGCGCGGGTCATCAAGGCCGCGAAACTGAAGGTCGATTGAGTGACAATCCTAGAAACGGCAGTTGACCGCTTACCACGCGTTCAAGCACTTGTTGAATATACACATTCTCATTCTTGTGCCCATCACCGAAAAGGTGAGAGCGCTACGGGGCGGATCGCACGGTTCTGGCCACGCATGGCGGCGTTGCAACTCCTCGGAATACATTGAGTATTCCTCGTCGTTGCGCCTTGCCCTGCGCGCCCATAACCGCACGCTCCACCCCGTCCAACTGCCGTTTCTAGGATTACCGGAGCTTTCATGGATCACAAGTTTGACGATATTTTGTAGACCGTTGCCGGTGGCGTCGCCACCATCACCATCAACCGCCCGCAAAAGCTGAACTCGGTCACCGCCCACAGCTTGCGCGAGATTGAGGTGGCTTTTGATGCCGCGGGCAAAGACCCGGAAGTGGGCGTGGTGGTGTTTACCGGTGCGGGCGAGAAATCGTTCTGCGCTGGCGCCGATGTGTCATGGCAGAAGGAGGGCAAAATGGGCCATGGCGGCGCAGCGGATTTTACGCCGCCCTACCTCACCATCTCACGTTGCCCCAAGCCGGTGATCGCGCGCGTAAATGGTTATGCCATCGGCGGCGGGCATCACTTCGCTTACTTCTGCGACTTCACCATCGCTGCCGAGCATGCGGTGTTCGGGCAAAGCGAACCGCGCGTGGCGTACCCCGCGAGCGGCGCCGTGGTGAATTACCTGACGCGCATCGTCGGCCACAAGCGCGCACGCGAAATCTGGATGCTGGGACGGCGCTATAGTGCTGCGCAAATGATGAAGTGGGGCCTGGTCAATGCGGTGGTGCCGATGGCGCAGCTCGACCAGGAAGTGGCGAAGTGGTGCGACGAATTGCTGGCGGTGTCGCCGACGTGTTTGAAAATCTACAAGGCCTCATTCATTGAGGAGTTTGAAGACCTGATGGGGCAGAGCGACCTGCTGCGCCGCTGGCTCACGCCAGCGGATTTTCGCGAGACCGAGCAGAAGGAAGGCACCAGTGCTTTTCTGGAAAAGCGTAAGCCGGACTACTCGCGCTTTCGCAAGCCACGGTAACGGGCCCGATCCCTGTCACCGCTTCTGAAAGCGCTTTAGGGGATGTAATGTAAGTAATTGATTTAATTGAATAATTAATTGCATGCGGACTTTTCCTTCGGTGACATAGTACACAGCTACTCAGCGACAATTTTCGCGTCCCGAATCCGCTTGAGCACTTTTACCTCGTCGGCGAGTAACACGTTTCGATCCGGCTCGGGCAGTCGGTCTGCCAGACCCCTGAAGAGTTCAAGGCGTGGAGCCAGAACTTGGGGCACGACAAGGTGCTAACAACGTTTCTGAGCTATGGACAGGTGGAGAGCCCGCGGCAGGGAGAGATTATTCGCGG
>SYEN01000207.1 GCA_005800795.1 Burkholderiales bacterium
CAACCCCAGCCTTTACCGCCAGATGCCGTTCAAAGCTTCAGACCTGGCGCCGATTTCGTGGCTGTCGCTGGTGCCGCAAGTGGTGGTGGTTCATCCCGCCTTGCCCGTCAAGAATATGAAGGAACTCACTGCACTTGCGCGCGCGCGGCCCGGTCAGGTTACATATGCTTCGAGCGGCAACGGTGCCGTCAACCATCTAGCGGGCGACTTGTTCAACACCATGGCCGGGGTGAAGTTGGTGCACATTCCCTACAAAGGCGGTGCCGCAGCCTCGTTCGCCGTGCTTTCGGGCGAGACTCCGGTGATTCTTGGCGAACCCGCTGGCGTAGTGCCGCATCTCAGCGCCAAAAAGCTGCGCGCCATTGCCGTCACCAGTGGCAGGCGTTCGTTAAGCATGCCAGAGCTGCCTACAGTGATTGAAAGTGGGCTGCCAGGCTATGACGTGACATCGTGGAATGGTGTGCTGGCGCCAGCGGGCACACCGCCCGAGATTGTTTCCCGATTGACCGCGGAGTTTGTCAAAGCGGTACGCGCCCCTGATCTGCGCGACAAGCTGCTGGCGCAAGGCTTTGAGCCGGTCGGCAGTACGGGCGACGAGTTCGCTGAGCATATCCGCTCGGAAACCGTAAAGTGGGGCAAGGTGGTCAAGGCGACGGGCATGAAGATAGATTGATGGCAGTACCTATCAGTCCAGTTGCAAGCCGACCTGCTTGATGATCTTCTGCCATAGCGAGGCGTCAGCGGCCAGAAATTCGGCGAACTGTTGCGGCGTGTGCGGCGCGAATTCCCCACCCATGTTGTTGAGCAACCAGCTGTTGGTCTGCGGCTCGCCGAGATAGCGCGTGATATCGGCGTTGAGTTTTTGGACGATCGCCGCCGGCGTTCCGGCGGGTGCGAACAGGCCCATCCACAACGACGCTTCCACGGGGATGCCCGATTCAATGAGTGTGGGCACATCCGGCAGCGCAGGCGAACGCTTGGCGCTGGTGACCGCCATGGAGCGCAGCTTGCCCTGCTTCACGAAGGGCTGCGGATCCATCATATTGAGCACGGTGAAGCCGACTTCTCCACCCGCCAATGCAATGAGAGATGGCGCGGCGCCCTTGAAGTGCACGGCCACGGTTTTCATCCCGGCGACCGAAGTGAACAATTCCGCCGCCATATGCGCGGCGCTGCCGCGGCCCACGGTGGCAAAAGTCAACTCATTGGGCCGCTGTTTGGCGAGCGCCACCAGTTCCTTCACGTTCCTTACGGGTAGCGTGGCGGAGGAGACGATGTAAAGCCCGCTGAGCGTGCCGCGGATCACCGGCGTAAAGGCGCGCCCCGCGTCGTAACTCAACTTGCGGTACAGAAAACCGGCGGTGTAGCTGCTGCTGGAGTGCATGATCAGCGTGTGTCCGTCCGGCGCGCTTTGTGCGACAAACGCGGCCGCGATGGTTCCCGTGGCGCCAGGCCGGTTGTCGACAAAAAAATTCTGCCGGTAGGTTTCACCCAGTTTCTGCGACACCATGCGCGCCAGCACGTCGGTGGAGCCGCCCGCCGGAAAGGGCACGATCATGCGCACCAGCTTGACAGGGTAGTCCTGCGCACAGGCGCCCGCGGCGAAGGTCAACAGCAGACAGGCGGGCAGATGGTGGATGCGAAGCATGCGATTTTCCTCGGCGTGTGGTGTGGCTGTGCCGCGAGAATACCAAAGTTTGAGCCGCTTCACTGCCGCACCGACAATTCGCCTCGTGCGAGCACGCGTGATCGAACGCCTGCCGACCGGCTCGCTTCAGACAAAACTAGTTCAACTGAAGGTTAAGCTGCCTGACCTGCTGCTCGACCTCAACATATTCCCGCGCGAATTCCGCCTTGAGTTCTTCGGGCGACCTGCGGTCGGCGGCCTGCGCACCCTCGGCTGCCAACCGTTGCACCATTTGCGGCGCATGCATACCGTCGCTCACCGTACGGTTGAGCGCCGCAAGAATCGCGCGCGGTGTGCCCGCCGGGGCCGCAAGGCCGTAGCGGTTTGTGAGCTTATAGTCCGGCCAGCCCTGCTCGGCGACAGTCGGCAAATCCGGCAGCGTGGCAATACGCGTCAAGCCCATCGCCGCCAAACCACGTACTTTGCCGGTCTTGATCGCCGCGGTGGCCGCGATCGAACTACCAGGTACCATTTGAATCTCACCGCCGATCACCCCGATGATCGAGGGCGCCGTGCCCTTGTAGGGCACATGCAAAAACTTGCCGCCCGTGACCTTCGCCAACCGCTCCATACCCACATGCACTATGCCGCCAATGCCCGAACTGCCATAGCTCAGCGTTTGCGTGACTGAGTAGGCAATCAACTCCTTCATGTTTTTGGCGGGGAGGTTGAGCCCGACCAGCAGGATGTACGGTTGTGAGGTCAGATTCACCACCGGATCAAACGTTTTGCGCACGTCGAACGGCACGAGTTTCGATGCCCCGACGAGCATCAGCGTGTCGCCCAGACTGAGTAGGGTGTAACCGTCCGGCGCGGCCCGCGCAACCAGTTCCGTCGCAATCACGCCACCCGCGCCGGGCCGATTGTCCACCACCACGGATTGGCCCCAGCGCTCACTCATAATTCGTCCGGCGACACGTGTCATGGCATCAGCGCCGCCGCCCGGCGCCACCGTGACAATGAGGCGTATGGGGCGTACCGGAAATTCGGCCGCCTTGGGCTGCGCCAACACCGCCGCACTGAAGCCCAGCATACCCGCGGTAAGCCAGCGGAAGATCGTCTTCATCAGGGGAGGCATTGCATCGGTTCCTCGAATTTGGCCGGCACGTTGCGGGCGTTTGAATTATCGCCATTCCTTGGCGGTGCGCAAGTCCTTTACGTCAGCCCCGGGTTTAGAGAGGGCGGCTGCGCGAACGGCCAGCGTTATCAATGGCCAAGGCGCGGCAAACAGGATCTCAGCCCATCGCCAACCAGGGGCGTATTGATGGTGCGTTCACAGACTCACCCCATCTCTGTCATACTGGAAAACATAGCGTTTCCACAATAGCGAGAGTGCCCATGAAAGAAGTGCGAATCGTCTTGACGATGGATTGCGAGCCCACCACCGCGACCTCTCATCCAACGGCCACGGGGCCACGAGATTGGGCGCACGGCGAACGAGCCATCCGCGGCTATTTCGAGATCGCGAGATCGTACGGCTTGCCTGTCACGTACTTTATTCATCCGGAGACCGCACTTGCGCAAGCGCCGATGTTCAAGGAACTGGCCGGCCAGGGCGCCTGCCTAGGCCTGCATATGCACCCCTGGAAGTATTCGGTATGGCGCCACCAGAAGGAACGCTACATGGCGCACTACGGCGATCTGTCAGCGGAAGAGCAGCGTGAATTACTGTCCGAGTCGTGCGCGTTGTGGCACGAAGCGATGGGATACCGCCCGCTGTATTTTCGCTCTGGCACATTCTCGGCGAACGACTCGATATTCAGAGTGCTGGCCGAACTGGGATTTCGCGGCGGCTCCTGTTCCGCGCCGGGGCGCATGCTGCCGGAGTTTCGCGCGATCTGGACGGGCGCGGAGCCCGATCCGCATCGCGCTCACCGCCAGTTCCGCCAGGTTCGGGGCGATCTGGATTTTGCCGAAATGCCCATATCTGCGGACTTTTCCGCCCTCCTCGAAGGGCGCAACGGGCGGCGCATGCACGCGGATCTGCGCCCGGATACAGATTGGCCGAATGAGTACGGCGTGAGCTGGAAAACCATTGCCAACAATATCGTGGCACAGGTTATCGCACGCAAGCCCGCCGTGCCTGTCATTACCATGATCACGCACAACCACTATGAATACCAGGATGCCAGCGACGCGACCGGCCAACGGCTGCGGACCATGCTCGACGAACTCAAGCAGGCTTGTGCTGCCGCGGGTGTAAAGCCCGTTGGCGCCACACTCGCCGGCGTGGCTGATGCCGTATTGGCTTTGCCACCAGTGAGCGATCCGTTTGTGCTTGAGGGCACTATTTTCGAAGTGAAAAGCCCGGCTTAAAGTTCGACTTAACGCGCGGCCATTCACGCCTTCGGCTTTCAGACCCGCCCATTTAAACCTACACAGGCAGAGCACGCATGCACAAATCCATCGGCTTGATATTGGCGGCAACACTGGCCTCATCGGCCGCGTACGTCAGCGCACAACCCGCAGGCAAGTATCCAACAAGGTCCGTACGCCTGGTTGTGCCATTCAGCGCGGGCAGCCAGACCGATGCCCTGTCGCGCCTGCTGGGGCAGAAGCTCACGCAGTCCCTGGGTGAGCAAGTGGTTGTCGATAACCGCGCGGGCGCCGGCGGCATGCTGGGCATGCAAACCGTGGTCAGCGCAAATCCGGATGGGCATACGCTGCTTTTCCACTCGTCCGCGTATTCGATCGGGCCGCATCTGTATCCCAAAATGAAGATCGACATCGCGCGGGATTTTCAAGCCATCAGCCTGGTTGCATCGACACCGCATGTGCTGGTGTTGTCGCCGCAACTGGGGCCCAAATCACACAAGGAGTTTCTGGATTACGCCAGGACGAAAGGCGATGTGAACTGGAGTCACGCCGGCATCGGCAGCTCGACCCATCTGGTCGGCGAAAAATTCATGCTGGAAGCCAAGCTCAAAAATACCGGCATCCCGTTCAAGGGCGCGCCCGAGGCATTGACTGATGCCATCGCCATGCGTGTGTCGCTGTTTTTTGCGGCGGTTGGTCACGCAACGCCATTCATCCTCGACGGGCGAGTGCTTGCGCTGTCGGTCACCAGCAAGGATCGTTCACTCGCACTGCCCAATGTGCCTACCGTGGCTGAGTCAGGCATGCCTGGATTTGATTACGAGGTGTGGTTTTTGATCGCGACGCCCGGCAAGACACCTGTATCCACGGTGAGCAGACTTTCTGCGGATGTGCGGCGCGCGCTTGCCATGCCGGATTTCAAGCTCGCGCTGGATACGATGGGCGCGGTCGCACGACCCATGACGCCAGAGGCTGCGCAGGCTTATGCGTTGAAAGAATACGACGCACTCGGCAAGGTCATCGTGGCAGCCAAAGTCCCGGTCAATTAATAGCGGTGGGGTTTTAAAAAACTCAATAAAAACAATTATTTATGATCACCTCAGTACAGGCAGTGCGCGCTGCTTATTCCGGCTTGATTCCGGCCTCGAGCGTAATGCGGCGCCATGTGTCCAGCTGTTCATTGACGCAGGCCGCAAGTTCGGCGGGCGCGTATCTGCGTGCGAATACGGTTGAGTCGCTACTGCAGTGTACGCGCTGACAGTGCAGGGTGCGCGTACATGAAAAACGTGATGCAGCCCATGGCGGTGATCGCGGTGAAATCACGCACTTTGTTCGCCGTAGCGCCGTGCGATAAACCCACTGTGCTCCAGTTCATCCACAATCGACGAATCGGTGAAATCCGCCTCCTGTAACCGGTGCGCAGCCGGGTAGGTCTTGGCAAACGTATTGCGTATCGATTGCAGGCCTTCCGCACTCAGCGCCATGCGCGGCACTTGCGGAAACAGCGGCAGATAAAACTGCACCTGGTCTGCCACCAGCTCGCGTTCGTTCACCTGCAAAAAGCGTTGCAGCAGCGGGATGTAAACGTCGGGGTGCGTCTTGAAGGTATGCACGGTGCAGATGAAACCTTGCGCCACGCGCAACACCAGTTCACGGTTGGTGGCGATGAGCTTGCGCGTAGTGGCAAATACCGACGGAATCGCGCCGCCAAATGCAAGGCTGAAAATACTCCAGCCGTATTGCCGTTCGCCGGCAAAACGTAAATGCAACGGCAGAGGGCCAGCATCGATTTCGCCGGCGATCAACGCCTTGTAGATATTGCCGTAGCCGCCGAGGCCCACATAGGTGGCGGTGGCGCCCGTCTTTTCGATGGTGAGGCGCGCGTTGATGCCAGTTTGGCCGGAGGTGGCATCCGACAGCACGCCGACTTTTTTGCCATCGAGTTCGGCGAGCGACTTCAACCCGGGCCGTAGCGCGATGCAGAGATTGTCGTGCTGCACGGCATTGCGAAACAGCACTACCGCATCCCCGCCGTTGAGAAAATTTTCCACCACGGGAAGCGTGCCGGTCTGGCAAAAATCCCACTCGCCGCGCGCGAGGCCATGAACCGCTTCTGGGCCAGTCGTTTCGATCACCGGGAACGTTACGTCGATGCCCTGCGCCTTGAATACGCCTGCTTCGGCGCCGCACCACGCCAGACTGTGTGTCGGCGCGCGCAGAGCCGTGGTCATTCTTACTTGGATTGGCGCGGCATTTGAATCCGTCATGGTCAAATCTCCGGCAAATAGTGTTGGCTTACGGTCGATACATTTAAGTATTTGTTTTTATTGACTATTTTATAAAGCCGTCCAAGACCCTAGTAACGCGGATCAAACATCTGTGCCTCGACATCACGCAGCGTGTCCGTGGGCCGCGGCTTGCCGGCCAGTCCATGTTTGTGAGCTGCGTCGGCGACGGTCGTTGCGATCGAAGCCGACACTTCGCGTATGCGCGGCAACGCGGGGTAGAGGCTGCCTTGTTCCAGATCGGATTCCGTCACCAACTGCGCCAGCGCATGCGCGGCGGACATGAACATGTCGTCGGTGATGGCTTTCGCGCCGCTGGCGATGGCGCCCAGCCCGATGCCGGGGAAGATATACGAGTTGTTGCCTTGCCGCGGCACATAGGTCTTGCCGTTGTATTCAACCGGATCAAACGGGCTGCCGCAGGCAAACAGCGCACGTCCGTCCGTCCAGCGATACGCTTCTTCGGCGGTACATTCGGCCTGTGAAGTGGGGTTCGACAACGCGAACACGATGGGCTGCTGGTTGATACGCGCCATTTCTTCAACGATTTCCTGCGTAAAGGTACCGCCCACCGCCGATACACCGATGATGGCCGTGGGCCGCAACATTTTGAGGGCGGCCAGAAAATCCGGCGCGGGTGGATGGTCGTGTGCGTAGGTCAGCTTGTGTTCGGCGAGCCTGGCGCGGCTTTTTACCACCAGCCCCTGCGAATCCACCAGCCAGTTTTGCCGCAGCGCCTGCTCGCGCGTAAGCCCATTCGCAATCATCGCGGATACGATGAGATCCGC
>SYEN01000208.1 GCA_005800795.1 Burkholderiales bacterium
AAAAAATTCGAGCCTCGTACTTGCTGCGTCTACGAACTTCTTACAAGCAACGCAGCTACTTAATATACGTGTCTGACTCTCCATAATTACATTATCTCACAATATCATAGTAATGAGCATACACGAATTAATTTCATATTCCATTTCTGCTTCTACTCGCAGAACTGTTGCATCGGGGTGAATCCGCCCATCATTCACGCGTTTCAACCCCATTTTCAACACTCCGCGCTGGAAGGACGATCGCTTACTACCCTCTGAGAAAAAATCCTAACCTATTGATTTTATTGAATTTAATTAAAAACAATACCAAAGATGGCCCTCAGTCCCGAAGCCGTTCCAAACGTATCACAATCCAATAACGGCTAATACCCGGTAAACACGAGATAAACGGCGGTTTCCCGATCAATCAAAAGTGGTAAGCCGCCTTTACCCCGAACTCAACGGTATTATTTTTAGGCTCGAACACCGCCGGGGTGCCGCCGATTTCCGACGGCTTGATGCGCCAAACGATCAAGGTCGGCCCCACAGACCATTTGTCGAACCGCACCATCGTGCCGAAACGCAAGCCGTAGCCGCTCTTCTGCCGCAGGCTGACATTCGCCAACGCAGGGTTTGCATCTGCGAGCTTGGCTTCCTGGCGCCCTTGCAGCAAATGACTGTATTCCACCGTGGTGTGCAGCTGCGACTGGCCGGACAGCTTCATTTTGTGGATGACACCGATGGGCAGCGTGGTGTAGTTGCTTTCCCGCCGGTAACCGCGGGCGCCCGTGGTGCTGACACCCCGCAGATCGTTGTATAAATGCCGAAAGCCCACGCCCACGTAGGGGGCAAGATGGTAACCGCCGAGGTTGAAATCTTTGCCGATCAAGCCGCGCACTTCGTAGTACCAGTCTTCAAGATTATCGATCGAGCCGCTGATGCTGCTGCTGTAGTCGGCTTTGCCGGTGGCATAGCGCAAATCGCCGCGAAAAAACCAGCTGTCGCGATTGGGCCATTGTGAGTCAAAAACGTAAGTACCGGAGTAATCAAAGCCGATCTTGTTGGCCTTGATGGTAACAAGCCCAGGCTCGTCATACTTGTAACGTGACGCAGTTACGCCGAGTTCGTGCGACATTTTGAGCGCCATACGGTTGTTTTGCGCGTGGACAGCCGGCAAGGTTAAACCGCAAGCCGACGATGTCAGGGCCGCCGCCGCGAGCACGCGCTTCAATGCATTTGCTGTCATTTGAAATTCCAGTGGTTGCTATCGCTGACGAGTATGGCCGACGCTACACTCAGCCGTCAACAACGCGCGCGCGTGATAGGCTCGACGGGCCATACGTTTTATAAGTTATCGTAACTATATGTTTTTAAACAATAAAATGAAACTCTACGCCTCAGACAATTCCGGCAACTCGTGGAAAATCCGCATCCTGCTGTCGCTGCTGGAGGTGCCGTGCGAACGCATCGACGTGGATTTTTTCGGCAAGCGTGAACACAAATCGCCCGCCTTTCTGAAAATGAATCCGCGCGGCCAGGTGCCGGTGATGGAAATCGAAGGCCGGTATTTGTGGGATACCACAGCACAGCTCACCTACATCGCGCGCAAATGGGGCGGCGAGCAGTGGCTGCCGACTGACCCGCTCAGCATGGCGGACGTCATGCTCTGGATGGCGTTTGCGCAGAATCAAGTGCAAACAGGCCTGCAACTTACGCGCGGCATCGTGCTGAAACTGCGGCGCGGCGACACCGAAGAACCGCGCCGCCACGGGCTGCTGGCTCTGAAAATTCTGAACGATCATTTGCAACACAACGACTGGCTGGCGGTGGGCCGCACCACCATTGCCGATATCGCGTGCTACCCCTATGTGGCGAAATCCCCCGAAGGCGGTTTCGATCTGCCGGCCTATCCGAATGTGCTGGCGTGGGCTAGACGCTGCGAGGCCGTGCCCAAATGGCCGGAGCGAAAGTAAAGCGCTTCCTGCAAACGAAACCGGCGACGCGCGGCGGCTAGTGGCCGTCGACAGCCACGATATCGTCCGCCTCAAACTCGTCGGGCACGGTGCCGTCGCCCGGCCCTGTGACCATGGCGGCCAGAGAATCACTTTGCTTCACGAAGTATTCTTCGCTGATCGGGTCGTAAAACCGCTGGCCGATGGCTACATCGCAAAAATTGAGGCGGTGACGCGCGGGAGGATTGGGCATGATGGGCAGAAAAAGCGTTGATCGTAGCGATCCACTATAGCAGCTTTGCCGGCGATGACGCCTGCATCACATCACGCGGCGCAGATGCTATTTCGCCGACAACTGTTCGCGCACCATCACAGCCATCCGCTCCGGCGGCGTGCCTGGTGGAAAAAACATCACATATTTACCCTGTCGATCCAGCAGGAAGGTGAACGCCGCGTGGTCGATCAGATACAAGTCCGCACGCTCGATCCGCACTTTTTCGTAAAACACTTTGTAGGCCGTGGCCACGCGGCGGATTTCATCTTCGCTGCCGGTGAGCGCGATCAGGCGCGGATGAAATGCCGCCGCATAGCCTCGGAGCACTTCGGGCGTGTCACGTGAGGGATCGAGGGTGACAAACAGCGGCTGCACCTGCTCGCCCGCCTTGCCCAATGATTTGAGCGTATGCGCGATAGCCAGCAGGTCCGTCGGGCATACGTCAGGGCACGAGGTATACCCAAAATAAAGCAGCACCAGCTTGCCGCGAAAATCGGCAAGGCTGACGCGCTTGCCGTGTGCGTTGGTGAGCGTAAACGGCATGCCGACGGACGCCTTGCCCGACATCAGCTCGTTCATCAGGCGGGCGCCTTCGTCGCGTGTCGCCTGCGCAAAGGCAAGAGGCGCGAACAACATGAGCGCGCATAGCAGCGTGCGCGCAAGTTTCATGCGGCACTAGGCGCCAAACACAAACTCCGTGCCCGTGGTGGACGTCACCACCTTGTCCGACACTTCGCTGCGCAATATCGCGATCAACCCCAGCCCCGAGCAGTGCATGGGGACGATTACATCCGGGTCCAGCTTTTGCATGGCCTCGACGGTGGTACGCAGGTAATCGTCCGTCGCCGGAAAGAGATGGAAACCCCCAAGCGCGGCATGCACTTTTTTCACGCCCGACACCTCCATCGCCTGACGTGCGGTGTTGATGATACCGGCGTGGCCGCACGATGAAATCACCACCAGCCCGCGATCCTTCAGGTTAAAGCAGGTGCCGTGTTCGTGGATTTGCTGGTCGGCCACGAGCTTGCCGCCGGCCTTGGCATTGGCTTCCGGCATATCGCAACCCACCCCATTAGTCTTGAAGTATTCTACTTGCGTGTTGGGCAGCACGCGCTCAAAACTCCTGCGTGCGATGGTGCCAGTGGTGAATGCGTGGCCCGAAACTACGGTGGGCTTTTCACAAGGCACGACCCGCACGCGGTGCTTTTCGAGGTCACGGCGGGCGATGACGCCCCAGTCGCTGAAATGACCGGGTGTACCGCTCGCCGTTTTGCAATTGCAGAAATTGTCTTCGCCGCCCGCATAAAGCGCGAGATCACTGGGCAGCTTCGCGCGGAACTTTTCAAGGTAACCAATCAGGCCGCCATAATGGTCAAAGTGGCCGTGACTCATGATCAGCGCCTGCATCTTCGCGCCGTCGATGCCGAGCAGTTCCATGTTGTTCAGCAGCGCGTTCGGCGTGTAGCCAAAATCGAGCATGATGTGCCGTGTGTCGTTGCCGATCTTCGAATCCAGCGCGAGCGACAACCCCCATTCATTGTGCAACGCCTTGCGGTAATCTTGCCGCGAAAAATACCCCACACGGCTCACCTTGACCCATTTGTTTCCACCCGCGCGCGGCGTGTCGTAGCTGCTATCGGTGATGACGCGGATGGTGAGACTGTCCACCGTGGGCACGGTGAGTTTGGCGGGCTGCGCCGTGAGCGGATTGCTGATACCCATTTGCGCGAGTACGGCGGCGGAGCCGAGGACGAAGTGGCGGCGGTTCAGATTGAGTGACATTTGTTAATTCTGTTTGCAATGGCCAAGATGCTTCTTTACCACTCTCGTTCCCGAGTTGTACGCAACTGAGGTGGAAACCCATACTAAAACCACATCGCAATTGCCGCACCGGTTTTTGCCTTTGCAGGAACGACACTAATGGTTTGCCATCTGTTTCAGGCGCACCACAAAGCGCTGCTACAACCAGGCGCATCTACTTCTCAAAATCAATTCGCTCATCCACCGGCAGCCCCTGCAAAAAGCGCCGCAGACAATCCAACCCCATTTCCACCGCGCCCAGCCGCACCCAATCCCGGCCACCGACTACGCGACTGCGACGCGAGGCCACCTTGTCCGCCGTGGCAATGGCAAGGCACACAGTGCCGGCGAATTCAATACGGTCGGCGGCTGCGTTGTCGATTTCAATCAGCGCCGCCAGCGCGTGCGTGGCGCCGGTGTGTTCGCGCGCCGCGCGGGCGACCGCCTCGGCGGCTTCCTTGTCGATGCCTTGCGGCACGTGCAGCAGCTGCACGGCGTTACACAGTTCGGTCATGTCGCGCGCCACCACGCCACGGCGCACGAGCTTTTCCGCGCCGGGCAGGTGTGCTACGCGCGCGCAGATTTGCCCGGCGGTGAAGTCCTCCACGATGGCGAGCGTGGCCTTGGTTTTGGCGAGCTCCGCCAGCACCACGCCTTCCAGCGTGGCGTCGTCTTCGGCCATGATGAAATTACCGTAGCGTTTGCGCACCTCGGCTTCAATCGGCGCGAGCCTGGCGCGGATTTCATTCATATCGGGCCCGCGCGCGGTGAGCTTGGTTTCCAGCTGCGGATAGTGTGCGCGAAAGCCCAGCTTCACGCTGCCGTCCGGCGCCATGGCCTCCACGCCGTCGAGCAGGGTGTCGGCGTGCGATTCGCCGATGCCGTACGAGTGAAAGCGCTTGAGAAACACAGCCGTTTGCTGACCACTTTTTGCCAGCAGTCGCGGAATAATTTGTTCTTCGAGCATTTTGCGCATTTCACGCGGCACGCCGGGCGTGAAATAAAAGCGTGCCCTGCCGATGGTGACCGCAAAACCGCACGCGGTGCCGATGGGGTTGTCGAGCACTTCCGCGCCCACCGGCAGCATGGCCTGCTTTTTATTGTTCGGCGGCATCTGGCGCAAGCGCTTGGCGAAGAAGGCCTCCATCGTCGTCATCCACGCTTCGTTCAGCTCCAATCCCACTCCCGCAGCTTTGGCCGCGATTTCCTGCGACAGGTCATCCACCGTCGGCCCCAGCCCGCCGTTGACGATGACCGCATCCGCGCGCTGGCCCGCAAGCTGAAACGCCAACAGCAGTTCGTCACGGTCGTCGCCCACGGTGGTCTCCCACGTCAGCGACAAACCGAAGTCTTCGAGCTTCTGGCTGATGTAGCTGAAATTGCTGTTGACGATTTTGCCGGTCAGCACCTCGTCGCCGGTGCAGATGACTTCGATACGCATAAGTATTTGATTTAATTGAATATTTTTTAACTGGCTCATTTAACTGAATATGGCGCCGAGCAAACTGCCGATGCCATCCGTGACGAGATCGACAACGCCCTCGCCCGCCGCAGACGCGATACTCCCCACGGCCTCCACGCCGCCCTCGGTAACCGATTCCAGCACGCCACCGCCGATATCCGCTGCGGCGCTCGCCACACTTTCGCCGATGCCGGTGGAGGCAGCTTCGCTGAACAGGTTAGCAATTTCACCGCCAAGCCCCGCAGTGACATTGCCTGCGGCCTCACTCGCGCCGCCGAACAGGGCATCGGTGGCACTGGGGATTACGTCAACCGCGCTCGCGCCACGCATGACTTCGCCCATTGTGCCTATCGCGCCGCCAGCAGCGTTCGACACACCGGACAACGCATCGCTGCCGAACAACGCCGTGGTGGCATCGGGCATGGCAGCTGCGCCAGTTGCTGCATCGGCAAACGCACTGCTATCCGCCGCCACGCCGCTGGCAAAGCCAGCAGCTGGCACGGCACGCGCGGTGCCGGTACCCGTACGCATGGCAGCGCGGCTTAACGCATACAAAATATCCGAGCCGAGATCCACGCGATCATAGGTGCTCCAACGCTGCTCATCGGCGCGTGGGCCTTCGCGACGATCCGAGCGCGCTTGCGCAGGTTGGTGTTTGCCGCGCTCCTGCAAATAATGATCGATGGCTTTCTTGGCCGCGTCGCGGTCGAATACCGACACCGGCGCACGGCAATAGGCGCAGGCATCGACCTTGCCGATATTCACCGCGGCGCCGCAGCCTGAACAGCGTACTTGCTGCACCGTCGAAGCAAGCTTGGCGCGCTCGGCCTTGGTCAGCTCGCGCACGAATTGCTTTTCGGACAAAAAATTGTGGAAAGTGGTGAGCCGCCCGTGCCCCTTGCGGCAGGCCTGATACGAAAAACGTGTGCCTTTCACCTGATCGTGCGTGAGCTTCATACCCTCGCCGCAGGTCACGCAGCGCAGGCCCTCGCCGAACTTGGCAGCCATGCTGGTGCCGGTGCCACCGCGCTCGTTGATCAGCTGAAACAGCGCCACCGTGCCGTCGGGCGACAGCAGCGTGCTTTCATACTGATCGAACCAGATTGCGTTGCAATCCATGCACACGTCGATATCCACCGTAGCCCCGTAGTGGCCCGGCAGTGAATACAGCGCCATTTTCGCGCTGCAATTGGTACAGTGCTTGCCCGAGGCTTTGCTTTGCAGTGGGGGGAATTGGGAGGCGGACATGGGTTTTTGGAGCGGCTACATGTTTATTTAGCGAGGACTCATTCAGCTTTCAACTTTCAACTTTCAATTTCATAACGCGCAAAACTAACCTTGTCATTCCCGCGCAGGCGGGAATCCATAACACTGTGCCATCTGGCACTCCCTATGGATTCCCGCCTGCGCGGGAATGACATGGAAAGTTTTTTTCGTCTGGCACTACAAGTCGGGGTCTTCACCGTCACGACGAACAATTCGACCAGCAAATCAGAAATTCTTTAGGCCTGACTTTCCTTGTAATACCGCCCCACCAACTCCACCTCGTTCTTCGAACCCAGAATCACACCCTGCCGCTGATGCAATTTACCGGGCTGCACATCCAGGATGCGCTGCGGACCATTGATGGCGGCGCCGCCCGCCTGCTCGACAATGAACGACATCGGGTTTGCTTCATACAGCAGCCGCAGCCGCCCGCCGGTGTGCTTGGCATCCACCGGGTACATGAAAATGCCGCCGCGCGAGATGATGCGAAACACATCCGCCACCATCGACGC
>SYEN01000209.1 GCA_005800795.1 Burkholderiales bacterium
CCACATCAGGAAATCAATGCCAATGACAACGAACCGCTGTCTTGCGTCTTGGTGAGGAGTGGCCAGGAGCCGGTGGTGGTGAACCTTGATATTCCGATGGTGGAAAAGCCCGAAGCCGTGCATTGGGTGGATAACATTCATCCCGCGCCCAAACCGGAAGGATGTTCATAAGTATGTGATTTTATTAAATATTTTGCAAACATCCCTTGAACAGTCAGAGCGCTTGCCACGGCAGCGCTGTCGCTGATTGCAGTCGTCGCGGCACACGCGCAATACCCCAGCAAGCCCATCCCCGTCTGATCGTGCCTTATCTGCCGGGCGCGGGCACTGACTTCACCGTGCGCGCCTTGGGCTTGCCCGCCAACTAACATCTGCTGAAGGATTTCGAGTCCATCGGTGCGGCAACCTTTGTGCCGCACTCGTTCGTTGCGCACGGCGGATTGCCGCCGAACAACATGCGTGGACTTATTGTAGATGCGATAGCGCAGCCGGGCAGGATCAACTTCGGTTAGTCGGGAACCTCCACGCCCGAAGGCATGCGTGATCTCATCACCAGCGAACTTGCGCTATGGCGCAAAATGGTGAAGGACGCCAACATCAACCTGAAGTCGATGTAACACTTGGCCCGAGTGCATTGCGTCTGCCGCATGGCGCGCTGCCAACTTTGTCACACATGCCACCCGTCCCGGCTCGGCATGGTGTGAAATATCTCACGTTTGACATCCGAATGCGGCGGATATGTATCGGCAGTGTGAATTTTTACATATCCGTCACGACGCGAGATTGGGCAAACTTCTCCCATGCAATCGATGTTGCATGTCAAGTTCAAGGGGGAGTAAAAATGTTCAAGATGGTCATGACCGCGCTGTTGTTTGCTGTATGGGCGGGCGCGTCCTCATTGTCGCAAGCGGTACCGGTTTCCACGCAAAACAAATGCGACAAACCGGTCTCGTTCAAGATTGAGCGCAAGGGCAGCACGCTCAACACTTCCCTGTCGCAGCGCACCAGTTCGTCGCACAACCTCGACGCGGGCGATCACATCAAGGTCGGCAACAATGTGGTTCACACCGTATCGGCTTCTTCAAGCGGTCAGACCGTGGTGGTTTGCAGCAAATAAGCAGCAGCAAAAACGCGGAATTCACCCCGTAAAAGCGCAGCACAATTGCAGGCCGGGCTGGCCTGCCAACGCGACCCCGTAGGAATCGGGGCGCATTGGTCATGGTGACTTGGTAACTCGGGCGCAAAACACCGCGCCGCTGGCGTGCCTGTGTGCCGCCGAACGCTCCGCTGAGGCCAGCCCGGCGGCACTCCCGACAGCGTGGTTTTATTCCGGCAACAACGCAAACGTCCACACCGAACCGCCGGACGGCACGCGACCCGCCGCGCGGCGGCCGCGTGAATCGCCGGCGATGCCAGACAGCACGGTGATGTACTGACGGCCCTTGTGAGTGTAGGTCACGGCAGGGGCGTTCACACCCGAGCCGGTCTGGAACTGCCACAACACCTTGCCGGTGGCTTCTTCGATGGCGAGGAACTCACCACTCATGCGGCCCGTGAACACCAGCCCGCCTTCGGTCGAGAGCATGCCCGCTTGCGTCACGGAATCCGTGAGTTTGATTTCCCACTTGACCTTGCCGGTGAGCGGATCCATCGCCCTGTGCCAGCCTTCGGCATCGTCACCGGCTGGGCGGAATGGGCGGCCTTCCACGCCCACGTAACGCGCGCCGGGCTTGTACTCGACGGATACATACTTCACGCGTTGCGGAAAATTAATGGTGTTCAAATACACCATGCCGGTCTTCGGGTTGTATGCCATCGGCGCCCAGTTTTTCACGCCATAGGCGGGCCACAGTTCCACCTCCTCTCCGGCCAGCAAGCGCTTGCGGATGTCGGTTTCGACAGGCCTGCCGGTCTTCATGTCGATATGGGTTGCCCAGTTCACCTTGCCAAAAGGGAAGGCGCGGATCAACTGACCGTTGGCGCGATCCAGCACATAGAAAAAGCCGTTGCGGTCGGCGTGCAGGATCACCTTGCGCATCTGGCCATCAATGCGGATATCGGCGATCACGTTTTCATTCACGCCATCGTAATCGTAACCATCGTCTGGCGTGAACTGGTAGTGCCACACGATCTCGCCGGTCTTGGGACGTACCGCGATTACACTCGCCGCATAGAGGCTGTCGCCATGGCGGTATTTCGGATTCCACGGCCCGGTGTTGCCGGTGCCCCAGTAGGTGAGGTCAAGGTCCGGATCGTAGGAACCCGTGATCCAGGGGGTGGCGCCGCCGCGTTTGTAGGCGTCATTGTCCTGCGGCCAGGTCTCAAAACCCTTTTCACCAGGGCCAGGCACGGTGTAGCGGCGCCACAGTTGTTTGCCGGTCTCCGGATCCCAGCCATCGAGGAAGCCGCGCACGCCGAATTCTGCACCCGACATGCCGGTGATCAACACGCCATTGGCGATCAAGGGCGCGGCGATGGAGGAATAGCCCTCTTTCCACTCGGCAAATTTCTGCTTCCAGATTTGCTTGCCGGTCTTCATGTCGAGCGCCACCACGTGCGCATCCAGCGTGGTACGATACAGTTTACCGTTGAGTATCGCCGCACCCTTGTTGGATACGCCGCAGCACACCACGCGCGGCGTGCCGGGGTCGTAATCCACGGCGGTGCGCCAGATTTGTTTGCCGGTGGCGACATCAATGGCGAAGGTCCATGCCGCATTGGTGACGTACATCACCCCCTCAAAAATCAACGGCTGCGCCTGTTCGCCCAGCAGGTTCGACAGCGTGGTGTTCCACACCGGCACCAGGCGCTTGACGGTGCTGGTATTGATCTGGTCCAGCTTGCTGTGACGCTGGTGGTGGTAACTGCCGTAAGTCGTGATCTGCTCGGTATTGCGGTCGTCATTGAGCAGGTCACGCGCGGTTTGCGCATGGGCGACGGTGCAACAGAACAACAATGGCAACAATAGTTTTTTCATCATTTCTCCCTTGGTATTCCCGTATCAGAAACCATTCCCTCAATCTTGTCATTCCCGCGAATGCGGGAATGACAAGGCTGATATTTTCTCTTACCGCACCGTCTTCACAATCCACTGATCGATAAAATCGGCAATCTCCAGATTGTTCTTCTCGATCATCAGCATGTGTCCGTTGCCCCGAATGCCCACGTCTTCCAGCCGCACGAAGGTGGTGTTCACGCCGGCCTGCGTCAGATACTTCGCGGTGCAGTGGTCGTAGACCGCGTGATACGACGACTCCGCTGCCAGAATCACAATCGTAATGTTGGCCAGATTGGAAAGCTTGCGCGCGGGCTCAGCCTGCTCGTAACAACGCGTGAGATTGGGGCCGTCGGCCGTGGCTTGCATCACGGGCTTCAGTTGCGAGGAGTGCGTGATGGGCGGGTCGTAGGCGAGCTGCGTTTCGGTCAAACCATAGGGGCGCGCGCGCTGTGCCGAATACCGCGCCGGCAAAGGGTGGCCCAGTGGGTTCGGCGGCGACGATGGCGCGTACCAGCTTGGGCCGTGCATCGCCGATCACCCAGCCGACAGCGCCGGTTTGCGAGTGCGTCATGATGATCGCCGGGCCGATCTTGTCGAGCAGCGCCGCGCCTGCCGCTCGGTTGAGTTCCTCGACCACCGCGTTCACACCAATGTATTCCACCTGTGAGGCATAAAACTGATCAAAGATGGGATCGCCGCGCAGGCCTTTTAACGGGCCCTCGCCGGGCCACTGCGTGTGCAGCTTGGCTTGCGGCCACAGATTAAAATTCGCCGCCGCGGTGAAACGTTGTTCCACTTGATCCGCCGGAAAGCGAATCACCGGCCCCACCGATTCATGCCACGGCGAGCGCCCGCGCGTGGGTTGATCGACGACATACACCGCGTAACCCTTCTCGACAAAGTATTCCGCCCAGCCTTTGCGACCGTCGGGGGTGCCGGTGAAGTTGCTGCCGGTTTGCGCCGCGCCGTGAATCATCACGATGGGGTAACGTTGCGTGACCTTTGCCGGGAAGCGGTATTCGACATACATCTGCCGCGCCATCATCGGCCCTTGCGGCGTGTTGACATAGCTGCCACCGACGAAGAAATACCCCTGCCGCGGGTGATTGCCGCCGGGTTTGATGCCGCCGACTTGCGCCTGCGCGGCGAAGACCACGGCGCACAACAACACCGCGCACATCCGGAATAGCTGTTCCATGCAAGCACCTTCCCCTGTGGTGAATTTCTATTTTACGCCTGCGGGATTCGCGGCAGCGCGAGTTTTGGCGAGCCCTGCTTCGATGGCCTGCTCCAGATAGGCGCCGTAAAAATCGACGGATGCCAGCCCCACCAGCGGCTGAGCCGCAAGCACGCCGTCACCGTCGAACACCAGCACCGTGGGTGCACTGCTTACCGCGTAGCGCTTGGCGAAATCCCGTGCTGTGGTGGCTTTGCCGTCAAAGTCTTTCAGTGCGGGCGGCCCGTCCATCATCAGTTCGACCATCACCACCTTGCCACGCCATCGGTCGCTGCCGTTCATTGGCGCCCAGTATTCGCGGCGTGCGGTGTTGCAATAGGGACAACGCTTCAGCGTAAATGCCACGAACAAGGGCGCGCGTTGTTCTCGCGCAATTTTTGCTGCGGCTTCGAGGTCGTTGATCAGCGGCAATGGCTCGGCTGCGGCGCCCGTCGCAAAGGTTACGACACCCGCACATGCTAAAATCAGCAACGCCGTGACATTGCGCATTAAGCACAAAATATTCATATAAATCATAGACTTACGTATCAATGCCTCATTCAGATCCCCGTGCCGCCGCAGCGCCGGAGCGCTTGATTATCGCCACGCGCGAATCCGCACTGGCGTTGTGGCAGGCACGGCATGTGCAGGCGTGTCTCGCTGAAATATATCCGCGCACCACGGTCAGCCTGTTCGGAATGACCACTGAGGGTGATCGCAAGCTCGGCAGCTCGCTCGCCAAAATCGGCGGCAAGGGGTTGTTCGTCAAGGAACTCGAGGACGCGCTGGCCGATGGCCGTGCCGACCTTGCGGTGCATTCGCTGAAAGACGTGTCCATGCATTTGCCGGAGGGCTTTGCGCTGGGCGCAATACTCGACCGTGCTGACCCGCGCGATGCTTTCGTCTCCAACCAGTTTGATGCGCTGGCGGCATTGCCTCCCGGCGCGCGGGTGGGCACTTCCAGCCTGCGGCGTGAAAGCCAGTTGCGGGCCGGATTCCCGCATCTGCAAATCGGTGCGCTGCGCGGCAATGTGCAAACGCGGCTGCGCAAGCTCGATGACGGCGAATTCGACGCAATTATTCTGGCTGCCGCCGGTTTGCAACGCCTGGGGCTTGAAGCGCGCATAACGGCCGTGCTCACGCCCGAGGCCATGCTGCCTGCCGTCGGACAGGGCGCGCTGGCGGTGGAATGCCGTGCGGATCGCGCCGATGTACTGGCGCTGTTAAAGCCATTGCACCACGCAACCACCGCGCAATGCGTGTTAGCGGAGCGCGCTTTGTCGCGAGCGCTGGCCGGTAGTTGCAATGTGCCGCTAGGCGGCTTCGCCGAGGTGTTCAGTGATGGTATTGCCGCAGTCTCTGCGGGCCGCCTGCGGCTGCGCGGGTACGTGGGCGCACCGGATGGCACGTGCCACGTGAGCGCAGAAATCGAGGGTGCGGCGGCGGACGCCGAAACGCTGGGCCACGTGCTGGCGCAGCAGTTGAAGGACTTGGGCGCGCTGAAAATCCTCGCCGCGCTCGACGCCAATCCGCCGTGAGCGTGGATCGCATCGCGCGCGCGCGCCGTTGCGTGGTCATCACGCGTCCGGCTGGCGAAGCGCAACGCCTTGCCGCGCTGATCCGCGAGGCGGGCGGCGAGCCGCTGCTGTTTCCGGTGATCGAGATTCTTGACCCGGCCGACGCTGTGCCGCTGGAAGAAACCATTGCGCGGCTGGATACATTCGATCTGGCGATTTTCATCAGTCCCAGCGCCGTCGAGAAAGCGATGACGCGCATCAGCACGCGGCGTGCCTTGCCAACCGGCTTGCGCTGCGCCGCCATCGGCCCTGGCGGCGCGCGAGCGCTGGCACACTTTGGCGTCGCGAAGGTGATCGTTCCGGACGAACACGCCCCAAGTCATGACAGTGAATCGCTGCTTGCCACCGGTTACTTGCAGAACGTGCACGGCAAGCGCATCGTGATTTTTCGCGGCGACGGCGGGCGTGAACTGCTGCGCGATACGCTCGCCGCGCGCGGCGCATACGTGCAGACCGTGGCGTGTTACCGGCGTGCCTTGCCTGCGCTTGACCCCGCACCCCTATTGCAGGCGTGGGGACACGGCGCAGTAGCGGCGGTGATCATCACCAGCAGCGAGGGGCTGCGCAACTTATGCACGATAGTCGGCGAAGCGGGCAAATCACATCTGCGAGAAACAACTCTTGTGGCGCCGCATCCGCGCATCGCGGAAAGTGCGCATGCCCTGGGCCTGCAACGGGTGCTGGTGTCGGGCGCGGGTGACGAGGCGCTGGCACAAACCGTGGCGCGGCAGGTTTTTGCTGCGTCCGGTTGAATGTCGCACACACGCCGTAGCATACTGCCGCCATGAGTGAACCCGCCGCCAATGACGTTTCCGCCACGCCCGCCGCGACAGTGGCGGCTGCGCCGCGTGCACCGCTGCTGTGGATGGCGCTGGTGGCGGTTGTCGCGCTGGTGGCACTGGCGCTTGCGGGCTGGAACGCCTACAGCAACCAGCAGGATATCGACGGCCTGCGGCTGGAACTGGCCAAACGTCTTGCCGAAGTGGACGCGCAAAGCAAGGCCAGCCGTGCGGCAGGCGATCAGTTACGCGAGGCCACGCGCGAAGCGCAGGTAAAAATCGGCGTGCTGGAGGGCAAACTTGCCGAATCGCAAAGCCAGCAGATCGCGCTGGAGGCGCTGTATCAGGATTTGTCGCGCAACCGCGACGACTGGGCTTTCGCGGAAATTGAACAGACGCTGCTGGTGGCGAGTCAGCAATTGCAACTGGCCGGCAATGTACGCGCCGCGTTGATAGCACTGCAGGCGGCCGATACGCGTTTGCAGCACATGAACCGGCCGCAGTTGCTGCCGCTGCGCAAAGCGATCAGTGAAGATATCGCGCGCTTGAAGGCCGCGCCGTTTGTTGACACCGTGGGCTTGAGCGTGCGCATCGATACGCTGATCGCCGCCGTGGATAAACTGCCGCTGGCGGCGGAAACCCGTGCCGCGCCCACGGCGGCTGCAGGTGCACCTGCGCCCGCGCCGGCGCGCGAATCTTCTGCATGGTCGCGTTTTTCCAGCGAAGTGTGGAACGACTTAAAGCAACTGGTGCGCGTGCAACGTGTTGACGGCGCCGACGTGCCGCTGCTCGCGCCGACGCAGGCGTACTTTCTGCGCGAAAATCTTAAGCTGCGGCTGCTCACTGCGCGCATGGCGCTGCTTACGCGCGATCAAAGTGCGTTTCGCAATGACCTGAAAGCGGCGCGCGAGTGGCTCACGCGCTACTTTGACGCGCGAAACAACGTGGTCACAGCGGCTGCGGGCGCGCTGAGCGGCTTGCAAACCTCCGACGTCAGCATCGAACTGCCGGATTTGGGCGCCACGCTCACCGCGCTGCGCGCACTGTCGGCGGCCCGCGGAAAATCATGACTTCCGTAAGCAATTGTTTTAATTAACTTTTTTAATAAGCGAAACTTCTTTCTTGAAAACGCTGTTGTGGGTGATCGCCGCAATTGCCGTGGCTGTCGGCCTCGTGGCGACCGCGATACGTTCAAGCGCGGGTTATGTGCAGATCGTGCTGCCGCCGTATCGCGTGGAGCTGTCACTGGTGCTGGTGTTGGTGCTGCTGGTGGCGGTGTTTACGGCGGTGTATCTGGGCATGCGGCTGGTCAGCGCGATGGTGGCGATGCCGCGGCAGGTGCGCGAATATCGCGAGGCGCGTCGGCAGGGCAAGGCGCGCGACGCCCTGATCGAAGCGTTGCGCGCCTATTTTTCCGGCCGCTACGCGCGCGCGGAAAAGGCAGCCGCGACCGCCATCGAATTGGGCGAGCAGCCACAACTAGCCGCCGCGCTGGCTGCGCGTGCCGCGCACGAACTGCGCGCGGCGGAACGGCGCGACGCCCATCTGGCTAGTCTTGCAAATCCCGCACGGGACGAAGGCGACTCTGGTCCGGACAAATTGTTGCAGGCTATCACCGGGGCCGATCTGCTGCTCAGGCAACGCCGCGCCGCAGATGCGTTGAACGTGTTGCAGGCGCTGCCGGAAAAAAATACTGCCGCGCTGCGGCTCGAGCTGCGTGCATTGCAGCTCGAGAAATCGTGGGAAAAATCACTGGTGGTGATCGATCAGTTGGAGAAACGCAGGGTCTACGACGCCGCACAGGCAGGTGAACTACGCCGCGCCGCGCTGGCGGAACATTTGAAGCGCAGTGCCACCGATCTGTTGACACTGGACGATGCCTGGCGCAAGACGCCAGGCGCCTTGCAACGCGACGCGCGCCCGGCCGCCGCTGCGGCTGATGGCTATGTCACGTTGCATGTTGATGAACGTGCCGCTGAAATCATCGAGCGTGCGCTTGAAGCATCCTGGGACAGCGAACTCGCGGGACAATATGCTTCGTGCAACGCAGGCACGCAACAAATCGAACGTGCGGAGCGCTGGCTGGCCGCGCATCCCAACGACGCCGCGCTGCTGCTCACGTTGGGGCGGTTGTGCGCTCGCGAGAAACTGTGGGGCAAAGCGCGCAATTATCTGGACGCCAGTTTGTCGGTGGAAGCCACAGTCGATGTGCACCTCGCGTGCGCGCAATTGCACGAATATTTGGGCGACGAAGCCGCGGCGCAAAAGCACTATCGCGAGAGCCTTTCGTTGGCGCTGCTGGTGCTGAGGCGTGCCGGTAAATCATCGCTGCGCCAAAGCACGCCGTAATTCAGCCTTGGCGCATCAAAGTAGGGGAATCAACTGGCAAAGCTTTTCCATCGGCGCCGGTCAAGCCACGAACTTCATCCAGCAATCAGCCTCCAGTGCGGTGTTGAACCGCGTGGTGGGCCGCGATATTTCGTCCATCCAGGGCCAATTGTTGTCGAATGGCCGTGTGTTCCTGATTAACCCGGCGGGCATTGTCATCGGCCCCGGCGCGATGATCGATACGGCGGGCTTTGTCGGATCAACGCTGAACATGAAGGATGCGGATTTCCTCGCGGGTAAGCTGCGTTTCGTTGGCGAAGGCGGCGAAGGGTCGATTGTCAATCAGGGCTGGATACGCACATCCTACGGCGGCAACGTGCTGCTGGTGGCGCCGCGCATCGAGAACAGCGGCCTGATACAAACGCCGGGCGGCGAACTCATCCTCGCGGCGGGGCAAAAACTCACCGTCGCCAGTCTGGAACACGAAGGCGTGCAGTTTGAATTGCAGGCGCCCACAGATTCGGTCATCAACGTAGGGCACTTGCTGGCTTCCGGTGGCGCGGTAGGCGTGTTCGCGGGCAGCATCAAACACAGCGGCGACGTCCGCGCCAATGCGTTGATCCGCGACGAAGCGGGCAAAGTGGTGCTGAAAGCGTCGAACGATATCCAGATCGCCGCAGGCAGCAACGTCAGTGCCAGTGGCAGAACCGGCGGCACCGTCACCATTGAATCCGGCAGCGGCCACAGCCGTGTTGCGGGGCAAGTGCTCGCCACCGGCTCAACGGGCAAGGGCGGCGGCATCACCATCACGGGAGAACGCGTCACCGCCACCGACGGCGCGTTGATCGACGCCTCGGGCGCAACTGGCGGCGGGCAAATCCTGCTCGGCGGCGATTACCAGGGCGCGAACCCGTTGGTGCGAAACGCCACCACCACGTTCGTCGGCTCCAACGCCGCCCTGCGCGCGGATGCTACTGACAGCGGCGACGGTGGCCGCGTTATCGTGTGGGGCAACGAGAACACGCGCTTCTTCGGCACGTTAAGCGCACAAGGCGGGCCGCAAGGCGGCAACGGCGGCTTTGCCGAAATATCCGGCGCGCAGAATCTGATCGTTGGCGACACCGCCAGCATCAATCTCGGCGCATCCAAGGGCGCGCTGGGGAACCTGTTGCTCGACCCGCTGGACCTCTATGTCGTGAATAGCGGCGGCGTGAACAGCACCACCGGCGGTTTACTCACCACCAGCATTGTCGATGAGACCACCGATTTTCCTTCGAACGCGATTACCGTTTCGCCGACGGCGCTGGCGGGTTTCGCGGGCAACGTGACGCTGTACGCGTCGCGCTACATGCGCATCGGCAATGACATTAACCTGACGCGGGCCGGGCAGAGTTTGACAGCAAAGGTCGGCACCTACACGGCGCCCGCATCACCCGATCCGGTTGCGCAGGACACCGTTACGCCGAACCGGTTGGACATCGGCACTGACATCGCTACCGGCAAGGGCGCGAATATCACCACGGCAGGTGGGGCGGTTTCGATCGACGCGCCGTTGATTCAAGGGCTTACCGTATCGAAGATTGCTACCAGCGGCGGCGCAATCACACTGAATTCGACTGGCGCGATTCAGGCCTCGCAGTTGTCGCTTGATGCGGGATCCGGTGCGGTTAACGCAACCTCAACCGGCTTCCAGCAGTTAAGCGCGGTGACTGGCGGCAGCTTTACAGCGACCTCGGGAAATTCGATCAACATCGGCGGTTTGATTACCACCACCGGTGGGCCGGTGGCTTTGGCATCCACGGGCAGTTCGATCAGCATGTCGGGCGGCTCGACTGGCGGCGGCGCTTTCACCATGACCAGCACCGTGAATTCGGTGAGTAACTTCGGCACGCTCACCGCAGGCGGCGGCGCGGTGGCGATGACTGGCACCAATGTCAGCGGCGGCACCATCGATACCACCGGCACCGTGGCGCTGAACGCCACTGCTGGCAACATCAACGCGACGATCAACGATTCCAGCAGCGTTACCGCCAGCTCGGCACGATCCAACAACAGCACCAGCATCAACATTGGCTCCAGCACGGGGCTGAATGCCACATCGATTACCGCGACGGCGAGCAATTGTAATTCCATTTTTCTTGCCCTGGCGCCACCATCAACCTGAGCGCCACCGGCGACATCAGCGTTGGCGCCATTACCGCCAACGCACCCGCAACCACCAACAACGCGACGGTGTTTCAAAACTCGATTTCGCGCAGCGTCACGCTGACCTCCAGCGGCGGCAGCATCCGAGCGCAAAGCCCCGCATCGCTGATCACCGCCACCGATGTCACTTTGAACACGCAACAAGGCAACGGCAGCGGCATCGGCACGGCAGCCGCGCCGATTAACGTGAACACCGAACGCCTGCTGTCGCTCGCGCCCAATGGCGATTTCAACGTGGTGGCCACCGGCGCGGGGCCCACGCGGTTCAGCGCGCAAATGGGCGTGGCGGCCACGGGCAAAACCTACACCGGCACGGTCACCCGCAGCGGCGGCGGGCTGACCTTGAACGCGACGGCTACCGACACGACGGTTACCGTCGGCAACTTTACCGCCACCGGTTTCACGCAGCGGCTGTATGGGCAAAACCCTTCGATTTCACTCAGCACGCCCAACGGTGCGCTGACAGTGACAACCATGACCGTGCCGGAAGGCGATACGCGGCCCAACGATCCACCGTTAACCAATCCGTTTTACAACACGGCCAGTTTGCCGGTGAGCGTTAGCGCCAGTGGTGCGCTAACCATCAACGCGTATACGCGGCAAACCACGGCCGCCACTTTGCCCAACTCGACCAGCTTTTCATCAAGTTCCGGCGTGGTAACGCTGGGCACAATCGATGGGGGCAAGGACTCGGTGAGTGTCAGTTCGTCCGGCGCCGCCGGAGCGATTGCGGTGAACACCATCAATACCGCAGGTTCGGTTTCCATCAACAACTCAGGTGGCGGTATCACGACCACCACGATTAATTCAACCGGCAGTTCAATATCGATTGGCACCTCGGGCGTGGGATCAAACGTGGTGGTCAATAATCTTACTGCGCCGGGAAGCGTATCGGTGAGCTCCTCCGGCGGTGATGTGACCGTGGGCCGTATTGACACCACCAGTGGAACGGGCAGTGTGTCGCTTTCCGCGTCGTCCAGCGCCGGCACCGTTAAAGCACAGACCGATTCTGCTGCGCTGGAAATAACCGCAGGCGGCAGCATAGCGGTTTCCGGCAAAACCATCGGTGATGGCGCCTTTGCCAATCCTCTTGACTTGGCTGGCTCGGCTGTCTCTCTCACCAGCGCCAGCGCTACGGGCGGGGCCATCGGGTTCGCCGGCAAGGCGATCATCGCAAATACACAGGATCTCACGATCAACGCCACGCAAAACACCTCGACGCCGACTACCGTGGGCGCAACATTCAATGTGAACACTGGTGCCACCGCGCTCAAATCCCTAGTGGTGAGCGCCAGCGCGCAAGCTGTGGGCGTGGCCGGCCCGGCGACAGTGACGACCGAAGGCGGAGTGGGCAATTACAACTTTACCAGCGACGGCACCAACTTTACCCTTAACGCAGGCACGGTGTCTGCCAACCAATTCGTGAATGGTGGACTGACCTTCAATGCGAATAGCGGCAACGTTACACTCGGTGCGGCCAACCTCGGCGCCACCGGGAGCTTGTCGGTGACCGCACGCAACGGCTCAATTCTCGGCGGTGCAGCACTAGATGGCGGCGGTGCCATCAGTCTGTCAGCGGGGCAATCCGTCGCGGGCGGGGCCGTGGCCGTTACGGTGGGCGACATTGGTTTGGTGAACCAGCCTTCCAGTTTGTCGATTGCTTCAGGCAACAATGGCTTCTCAACCAACCGCGTCGGAACGGTCACCACCGGCAACATTGAAGCCGGTGGTGTTTCAGTCACCAGCGCCAATGGCAGCATGACTTTGGGCTAAATCGGCGCGGTTGCCCGGGCAGGTGCTGTGGCGCTGGTTTCCAATCCGATAGGCGCCAATCATGGCGCGGTGCAAACGGGGAATGTCACCGCCGCCAGTTTGAATATCAGCAACTTTGGCAATAACGTTACCACCGGCAACATCGACACCACCGCCGGTGTCATCGTGACTTCGCAGAAGACCGTTACGCTGGGCGATGTGAACGCCACGTCGCTATCCATAGCCACGCAGTCCTGCGCCATCTGCGATCAACCACTGATCACCACCGGGGCGATTTCCGGCGTGCAGACTTTGGGCCTGTTTGGCGAAGCGGTCACCATCAACGGTTCGATTACCGGCGACCCTGCCGGTACGGGCACGCTGTCCATCCGCGCGGGCGATGCTTTCTTTGGCGGCACCGGCATACTGAACATCACCGGCGGCTCGGTCAAGGCGGGCGACGGCAGCACCATCGACTTGAGGGCATTTGCCGCCACGCCGTTCAAGTTCACAACGCTAAACGCGGGCGCCACTGGCGCGGTCGGCGTCAACGCCAGCGGCGGCATCCAGCAGATAGCACCGGGCGGCATCACGGCAAAAACCGTCAATCTGATAGCCGAAAACGCTGCTGCCCCCATCAATCAGGTGGGCGGCGACGGCCTGTTGGATTTGGCCGGTACTCAGGCGCTGACGGTCAATGCCGGCGGACCCGTGGCACTGGACGCCAATGGCAGCACACTGAGCGCGCTATCCATTACCAAAACTGCCACGCCGGGTGCGGCCGCGTTTAACTTGTCCAACCTCGGTGGCGGACAAGCCATATCGTTGACTGGCGGCGCTGACTTGGCGCTAACCGTAAACAGCGCAGCAACGCCGCTCAACTTCACGCTGAACTATACCGCCGGCAAGGCCGCACTGGCTGGCGCTGGCATCACCACCGGCGGTGGCAATGTCAACCTCTCGGTAAGCGGCTTGCTGGACGCGACGGTTGGCGGCATTAACACCAGCGGCGGCAATGTCATTGTGAATTCTGCGGGATTCAATGCCACCGGCGGCGGCATAACCACCGGCGGCGCCACCGGCGGCGGCTCCGTCCAGGTATCGTCCAATGGCCTGTTGACCACGGGCGCGATCAACACCACACCCACCGGCACCGGCGTGGGCGGCCCGATAACGCTTACGACAAACAACGGCGGAATACTGGTCAATGGCAACCTGACCACCGGCACGGGCGGTGGCGCAATCGCTTTAAGCTCCTCTGGTGCCGGAGCCGCGATAACCACCAGCGGCGGTGCAACTATTACGTCGGATACATCAGTCTCGGTCTCGGCTACCAATGCGGACATCGGCACTGGCGTCGCGCCCTTGTTGATTACCTCGCCGCAATCCACGCTCACCGCAACCGGCATTGCAGGTGGCGGCAATGTTTTTGCCACGCTGACCAACACCAAATCGTTGACGTTGTCTGGTGATACTGGCTTTAACGTGGCTTCGAATACGGCATTTGATTCTGTCAATGTCGCCACGCGCGGCAAGGGTGCTGGCACGATGACGTTGACCGCTCCAGGTCAAACCTACACCTTTGCGCGCCCCGCCACTGATGCTTTCGGTGGCGCAGTGATCAATACGTTCCAGGTAGTCACGGCTGCCGCTCCGACGGCCAATGCGGCGTTTACGGCGCTCGACGGCGATCTGTTGGTCGGTGGTGCGGGCACCAATATCGCTGCAACAACGCTGACGTTGGGCGCCAACAGCACGGGCGACGTTAAACTTCAGGGGACAGCGGCGAATCCCTTGACCTTGAACAACACCACGCAGAATCTCGGCAGTACCACCACACGCGATGTGCTGATACGCGGTAACGTCGCGCTGACCGGAACCACGCAAAACATCACCGCAAACCGCAATATTACTGCGCAAGCGGAACAAGGATCCATCGCCATCACGGGCACGGATCAGAGCATTCTGACCAACGGTTTCACCAGCGGCACCTTACTGTTCAAGGGCGGCGCTGCTGCAAATGAGACAGTCACGGTATCAGCGTCCAACACACAGTTGATACAGTCGCCAGACAACACGGCGGGATCAGGTGTGCGCATCGAAGGCGGCGACGGCGCGGGATCATCCGCCATCGTGCTGTATACCGGCACGGGGCAGCAAACTGTTCAGGCGGGCGGCAACGTTTCAGTTCGCGGCGGCTTGGGCGCCAATTCGCTAGGCGAAATCAGAACCGCCACCGGCAGCCAGTTCATTGTGTCAACGACCAACATGGATGTGACTGCAGGTAGCGGCTCCGGTGCGGCGGCACGTATTATAAATACTGGCACCGCCAATCAGCAGGTGGGCGAGGCGCGCCGTTCGTTCTCGTTTTTCTTTCCCTATCAAACCGACAACATCACTGTTGCGGCTGGGCCGGATGCCGTTGCGGAGATTATCGCCGGGGGGGCGCAGCAAATCTTTGTGTCTGGCGGTAAGCTGGAGGTGCTCGGCGGCACTGGTGCCAACACGTTTGCGCGCATCGAGAACGGCGCGGCCACGCAACAAATCGGTTGCGTTGCCTCATCTGGCAGCTGTCTTTCAGCCATCGGCATCCTCAATCTGCTCGCGGGCACGGGCGCGGGGGCGACTTCGCGCATCGTCAGTGCAGGACAGCAAAACGTATCCGTGAACTCTGCAATCAATCTAACTGGCAGTGCCGCTGCGAGTGCGTCAGCGTCACTGACTGGCGCTGGGCAAACCATCAGCAGCTTCGCAAATCTGACGCTGACCGCAGGCGCGGGCAACGGCGCTGATGTGCTGGTGCAATCCAGCGCCGGGCAAAGCGGGCAGTTCAGCAGTATTACGTTGACGGGCGGGGGCGGCGCGGGCGCAACAGCTATCGCGCAGATGAATGCTGCCGGCCCGCAATCGATCAGCGGCAGCACGACCAAACTGACAGGCGGTGCTGGCGCCAATTCCTACGCGCAATTGGCGTCGACAGGCGCAAACCAGTCGCTCAACTACAACACCTTGAGCATGGCCGGCGGGCTTGGCGCGGGATCATTTACGCAAATCGTAGCGGCCACCAACCAAAACGTCAGCGGCGGCAACATGACGCTCACAGGTGGTGGTACACCCTTGGCCCCGGTTGCGAATACGTCTGCACTGATACAAGGTAACTCGCAGGTAATTTCCGCCGGCAATCTCACATTGAATGGCGGCAACGGCGCGGCAAGCGGCGGATCGGATGCGGTGCTGCGCAATCTTTCTGGCAATCAATCGGTTAACGCGAGTAGCGTGACGCTGAATGGCGGTGCACAATTCTCCACCACCGGCATCCTGAACGTAAGCGGGGGTACGCAGTCGGTATCGGGCAGCAATGGCATTCTGCTGACCACGATAGCCGGAGCCAATAACAACACTTCAGTGCTTATACAAAACGCGGCCGCCTCCAAACAGACGCTGACAGCGACCAATGGTGGCATCGGCGTCATCAATCAGGGCGCCGGTGCGGTATCGGTGACCTCGGTAGGCACTCAGCAACTGACCTCGCGCTTTGTTGAAGTCAGCACCACGGCGGGTTCCACCGGCGATGCAATATTGTCCGCTACAGCCAATCAATGGATACGTACCACTGACGGTTCGGTGACTCGAGCAGCACCGTTTAACACCACCAAGCAAAGCATGCTGGTCTCGGCGCTCGGTACGGGCAAGGCCAACATTGAATCCGGCGCGTCGCAACTGATTCAGCTCGATTACCCGGATCAATTCCAGGCTGTGCGCGATGGCGCGTTGACCATCGGCGGCACGACTGCGGCGGGCACGTCTCGCATCGGCGCGGTTGACCAAACGCTGTTTGTTAAATCGATGACCGTGCAAACGGGTACCAGTGGCCGTTCGGAGCTTAAAGCCACGAATAAACAAGTAGTTAGCGTATTAAACGGCAATCTGAATGTGCTGGGCGGCAGTGGCGCTAACACCCTCGCGCAAATTGATCCCGTGGATCAAACCCTGCTCGTTAATGGCAGCGTCAATGTGCAAGGTGGTTCGGGCGCCAATGCCTTGGCACAAATCGTCTCGACCGGCTTGCAAACGATCAGAACTACCAATGGCGGTATAGCTGCCATTGGTGGCGGCGGCAATGCGTTAATCAGCGCAACGGGCAATCAATCCTTGGATGCTACAGGCGCCTCCAGTGTGATAGGTGGCGCGGCTGCGGCACGAATTGCGACGGCAGCCAACCAGGTCTTCAGTTTCGGTAGCCTGAATATGATGGGCGGCACGGGCGCGGGTTCGGTAGCCGAAATCACTGCTGGCGGCACCCAAACTTTGACTGGCGGGAATCTGGTGATGATAGGTGGCGGATCGGCAGCATCTCCTGTTACCAATGCCTCGGTGTTAATCGCAGGCAATTCGCAAACCATTTCGGCGACCAATCTGGTGCTTACCGGCGGCAATGGCACGGGGGCCGGCACTTCAGAAGTCCTGATCCGCAATTTGTCCGGCGATCAAAATATCGGCGCTAGCGGAATAACGCTGGACAGTGGGGCACAATTTTCCACCACGGACGTTTTCAACCAGGGCGCTGGAGCGCAAACCATAGTCGGCGCGGGTGGAATATTCCTGAATACCGTTTCAGGCGCCAACAACAACACCTCTGTTCAGATCCAAAACTCGGCGGCAAGCCTGCAAACATTGCAGACCAGTGGCGGCGGATTGGGTCTGGTCAATCGCGGTGCGGGGCTGGTGTCGATCAACTCGGGCGGGGAGCAATCGGTAACCACACCATTTGTGGATATCGTCACGCGCGCCGGCAGTACCGGTGACTCGATTCTGTCGGCCACGGGCAATCAGACCATACACACCACCAACGGCACAGGTTCTTCGTCCGGCAGTCTGCGTGTTACGGCGTTCGGCTCCGGCAAGGCCAATATCGAGTCGGGAGCGAACCAGATACTGAACATCGACGTCCCCGAGCAGACGGTTTCGCCGCTGCTTGTCGATGGCCGTCTGACCGTCGGTGATACAGCCGCCTCCGGCCTGTCGCGTATCGGCGCAGTTAACCAGACGATTGCTGCGAAATCCGTGTTGGTGCAAACCGGGAACAGCGGCTCGCGTTCGGAAATCAAGTCGTCGGGCGTGCAAGCCATCCGCGTGCTGAACGGCAATCTGGATGTTCGTGGCGGCGCGGGCAGCAACACGCTGGCGCAAATCGATCCTACCGATCAAAACATCGTAGTCAATGGAGATATCAACATTGTGGGCGGCAGCGGTAACAACGCGGTCGCACAGGTGGTATCGGCCGGCGTGCAAAACATCACCGCGAATACCATCAATGTCACTGGCGGCTCCGGGCCTGGGTCGCTGGCAGCGATTACTGCCTTGGGTCTGCAAACCCTGAATGGCAATCTGGTATTGACGCCTAATATCGGTGGCGCAATGGTAACCGGCGGATCCCTGGCGTCGCTGGGTCTGACGAGCAGTGCGGGCAGCCTGAACACCGGCTCCGTGCTGTCCGTTCAGGACAATCAACTCTACATCATCGGCGCCGCCGAACCCGACGAACAAAGCGAAGACAATCCCATCCGAAGAGCGCCGATATGTTTCTAGATTTCATGAGAGCCTGCCGTGCGGTGCTGGCGGTAACGCTGCTGTCGGCGTCTGCCACGCTGTTTGCCGCGCCGGCGGGTCAGGTCGAGTTTGCACAAGGTCTGGCGAGTGCGCAGCAAAAGGGGCAAACGCCGCGCTTCTTGAACAAAGGCGATGCCCTGCAGGAAGGCGATGTGCTGAACACCGGTGCCAAGGGGTTTGCGATCATCGCGTTTCCCGACGGCACCAAAATGACATTGCGTCCCAACACCACTTTTGCGATTGAGCAGTACAATGCTGCGGCAGGGCAGGAAGCGATGGCAGTACGGCTGATCAAAGGCGGTCTGCGCGCGATTACGGGCGCCATCGGCCGTGCCAAGCCTGAGGCCGTGCGCATCAACACCGCGACTTCAACGGTTGGCATACGCGGCACGTCGTTCGATGCGCGCATCTGCGATAGTGACTGCGCACGCGAGGAACGCAGCGGCGCGAAGCCCAAGCCACCTGCTGCCGCGGACACGGTGGTGGCCCGCGTGGCGGTGATCACGGGTTCGGTCAGCGCGGTTGCCGGCAAACAGTCGCGCGTGCTGGTCAAAGGGTCAGCGCTTTATTCGGGCGAATCCATCCGCACCGAACGCAGTTCACACGTGGTACTGGTGTTTCGCGATGAAACCCGCGTTACCATCGCCAGCGAATCCGAATTTCTGCTGGAAAACGTGCGTCTGACGGGTGAAAAGGCCGACAGCGGCAGTTTCGTTGTACGCCTAGTCAAGGGTACGGCGCGCACCTTCACCGGCTTGTTTGCCAAACGCGATCCGCGAGGCTTCCAGTTTACCGCCGCCAGCTCCACCATCGGTATACGCGGCACGGGCTTTGACGTGCGCGTAGTGCAGGAGTGCATTGCCAAAAAATGTGCGGATTTCGTATACGCGCAATTGTGGGATGGTTCCGTCGCGCTGGATGCGGCCAACCAGTCACTGCTGATACCGCTGAACCGCTCAGCGGTGTTCAATGCCCTGCAAAACACTGTAGCGCTGCTCGATCAAACGCCCGCATTCTTCACCAACGAAACCGCACCGCGTCCCGATCAAGTGAAACTTGACGAAGATTATTTCGCCGCGCGTGATTTGAGCGGCACGCCCGCCGGGCTTTACGTCAACGTGCGCGACGGCCACGTGGTGTTGATCGGGCGCAGCAGCCGTGCCGTCGATCTGGGGCGTGGCGAAGCGGGCTTCCTTGCCGATGGCAGTGAAACGCCGTCACGCCTGACGCGCGTACCGCTATTCCTGGCCAACGATCCGATACCCGCACCGGAGAACTTCGACGAACGCATGTTGCGCTTGCTGGAAATACTGGGAGACAGTTCCGGCGGCCCGATCTGTGAAATGTAGGCGGACCGGGACAGGTGAAAGCGGTGAAAAAAATGCATAAAAAACAAATACTTACCGGAACATTGCTGGCAGCCTTGGCCGGCGCTGGCTGGTGTCAGGCGCCCGCGGCAGCCACGGCTCACGCTGCGGCTGATGCCCCGCTGCTCGACATCAAACGCTTTGTGATCGAAGGCGACAATCCGCTTTCCGAAAACGAAACGCAGGCGCTGCTTGCAAAACA
>SYEN01000023.1 GCA_005800795.1 Burkholderiales bacterium
AAGAACCGCAAAAAAAGCACTTGCGACCCCTCAAATAGTTGGCCGCACAGCTAAAAACCGTGTGTCCGCCGCTTGTTTTCACTCTGGTAACCATAGGTATCCTCTAGGATACTTTGGTTACGAAACGCCCTAATTACCAAAAAGTATTACTCGTCATTCCCGCACCGGCGGGAATCCATATTGCCGTCGCACGTGGCACCCGCTAGCTGCGCCGGAGATCCCGACGATTGCCGAAAGGGGTGTTGCAGGTTTTGAGGCGAGTAACGGGTACGGGATTGCCGCGACTGCAGCCACGCCGCGTGGCGTTGTCACGCGTTTGAATGACGAGATCGCGCGAATGCTTGCGGTGCCTGAGGCCCATGCAAAATTGCTGGTGATGGGGATGAAGCCGGAGTCCGGTTCGCCGGAAGCGTTTGGTGAATTTTTGAAGAACGATGCGGTCAAGTGGCGACGTGTCATTCAGGCGGCAGGGCTGAAGTTGGATACCGGCGCGCGCTGATACAAGCGCACGGGGCTTCGCTGTGCACATCCACAACCTGCAAATAGTTCATACCTACCCGACTATCGCGTCCCACACCGGCAACGCCCGCACATCAAACGGCAAATCCCACGCCGTGCTATTGGCGCGATCCACAACTTCTACCGGCAGCACGATTTCACGCGGCACGGTTTCTCCATTCAAATAACGCATCGCGGCCTCGGCGGCGAGGCAAGCCATTTTCATGGCGTCGAAACTGGCGGTGGCGAGCAGCTTGCCCGCGTTGATGGCGGCGATGGCGTCGGGCACAGCGTTGACGCCGACGATCGGCGGCAGCGGTTTGCCGGCGGTTTCGAGCGCATCGATCGCACCCAGCGCCATGGCGTCGTTAGCGGCGAGGATGGCGTCAAATTGCACGCCGTCGGCCAGCACACGCGCCATTTCGCGGCGCGCGGTGCTTTGCAGGAACTCGCCCGGCACATCGGCCACGCGCGTGATGTGAGGGTGTTTGGCGAAGGCCAGCGTGAAACCCGTCATCCGGTCACGCCCCGACATGGAGCCCGGCGTGCCTTCCAGCACCAGCACGCGGCCTTTCAAATTTATGTTTAAAAACAGATAGTTAGCCACATCAACGGCGAGCGCAATATCATCTGACCCGGCATGGCTTACCGACTCGCCGCCCACCAGCCGGTTGACGAACGAGAACACCGGGATGCGCGCGGCGTTGAGTTTTTGGATCGACGGCACCATCACTTCGGCATCCGTGGCGACGAACAACACGGCGTCGGGTTTCGTGGCGATGACCTGATCGACCAGCGTCTGCTGTTCGGTGGCGCTGTCGGGCGTCACAGGCACGTAATGCGTGACGCGTGCATTCATCTGCGCCGCCACGCGTTCCGCGCCCAGGCGTGCGGCGGAGTACGCGGGGTTCTCGCGGTTTTTGGTGAACATGGCCAGCGTTTTCATACCGTGGCAAATCTTTCGTTGAGTTCCATGAGGCCAAGTTTTTCCAGTATTTCATTCAGCCGCTGCGCTGGCCGCGCCCGCGGCAGATCCTTGAAGCGGGCAATGATCAGTTCATTCTTCATCGAGTGTTCCCAGCCCACCAGTTCGGTGACATTTACCTGATAACCGTGCGCTTCAAGTTGCAGGCAACGCAACACGTTGGTGATGTGGCTGCCGAATTCGCGCGTGTGCAGCGGATGACGCCATACTTCGGTGAGAGGCTCTCCCAGCGAAGCGCCCTTGTGTTTGCGCAGCACCGCGGCGACTTCGGCCTGACAACACGGCGCCAGCACGATGAAGCGCGCTTTTTTGTCCAGCGCAAAGCGGATCGCGTCGTCTGTGGCGGTGTCACAGGCGTGCAGCGCAGTGACGATATCCATCGTTGCCGGCAATTGTGGCGCGGCGAAAGCCTCCGCCACGGCGCTGTTGATAAACGTCATGCGTGCGTAGCCGAGTTCACGCGCCAGCAGGGCGGATTTATCGACCAGCTCACAGCGTGCTTCGATGCCGAAAATACGTGAGCTGTCGTCACGTGCCTTGAAAAACAGATCGTAAAGAATAAACCCCAGATACGCTTTGCCCGCGCCGATGTCGGTCACCTGCGCGCTGCCACGATCTTCGATGACCTCGTGCAACAGCGGCTCGATGAACTGAACCAGGTGATACACCTGCTTCAGCTTGCGGCGGCTGTCCTGATTCATGCGCCCGTCGCGCGTCAGGATGTGCAGCGCTTTCAACAACTCGATGGATTGCCCGGGGCGAATTTCCGCAATTTCGGACGGCGGCGGTTGCCGGTTCGTTTGGCGTGGCATGATGCCGCGCAGTTTAGCGGAATGCGCTAAAGTCGGTATCTTCACAGCATAATGTTTGCGCAATGCGCGCTGGAGCCTCACGAAAGTCTGCTGCGTGATTCCCTTGTTGTTGCTGGCAACGACATCGCTGGCGCAAGTGGCCAGCGATGTCATTCCCGCATCGGCAGCAAATTGCGCAGTTGAAACGCCGCTCGCCGCCGTGGGCCTGGTGGCCACTCCCGGCGGTTTTGTGATGGTCTTTCCGCGCAACGACGCACTGCCCAAGCCATACACCGGCTGCAAAACGCTGTGGGTGGTCACCGGCGAACGCCCGCCGCGCTTTGCCACGCTGTATTTCAAGGAGGGCACGATTGCGGTAGCGGCTGCCCATAACATACGTGACGCGTCGGGCCGGCTGGATGGCGCCTGCGCGTTTCCCGAAGGCAAATCGCTGTTGCCCAACGCCGGCCGCGAGATCAAGGATTCGGGCTGCACGGGTTTTTCCAAAGAAGGTTTCTACCAACTGTATGTACCGACTTGGCCGCGCCTTTGCATGACGGACCCGAAGGCGGCGGTTTGTCAGCAGGATCCGCGCTAGGCCGCAGTGACCGCACTTTTTATCAGGAAATCACCATGACCAGCCGCAGAGATTTTTTATCGCTAGTAGCAGGTAGCGT
>SYEN01000210.1 GCA_005800795.1 Burkholderiales bacterium
ATGGCGTCGGCGCAGGACTCCGGCGTGCGAAACGCTGCAATACCGGCTTCACTCAACAGATTTAGCGATTTGTCCGCATGGGGCGCGAGGAACGCCGCGATGATTTTGCCGCGAGCATCCGCCTCCACTACCGGCGCCACCGCAATCTGCGGTTGAAACTGCGCGCTGCTGCCGGCGATGGGTATCACCAGATCGCAGTGGTCGGAAGCCAGCAGTTCATTCAGCACCGCGCTGTAGATTTCTTTTTTTGCGCCAGCGAGCGTCAAATCGGTGACGCGCGCCGCGCTGATTTTGATGTTGTGATTTTTCGCAAGATTGTCGATCACCGTTTGCGTCGGCCCCACCACCTCGATGCCCAACGTGCCGAGCCTATCCGCCACGGTTGCCGCACCCCCGCCGGTGGTAGACATGATGGCCACGCGATGCGATTTCACCGGCTTTTTGCCCATGATCATCGGCGGCAGTTCAAACAGCGTTTCCAGATGATCGACGCGCAAGATACCGTGCGCTTTCAAAAACGTATCGCACATTTCATCCGAGCCCGCCATCGCGCCGGTGTGCGAGGCCGCACAATCCTGGCCGATTTCCGAGCGGCCGAGTTTGAACGCGATGATCGGCTTGCCGATTTCGTACGCGCGTTTACCCGCGCGCGCGAGGTGTTCGGCGTCACGCAATGTTTCCATGAACAGCAAAATCGCCTTGGTGTGCGGATCATCCACCAGCATGTCGGCGAACTCACCCAGCGCGATATCGGCCTCGTTGCCCACCGACACCAGCTTCGAGAAGCCCACGCCGCGCCCCAGCCCTCGCGACAAAAGCCCGCCCGTCATGCTGCCGCTTTGCGACACCACCGCGATGGGGCCGGGCTTGATGTCGAGATTTTCCAGCACCGCATTCACGCTTAAGCCCAAGTTCGTCTGGCTGCTGAATAAACCGATGCAGTTCGGTCCGATCAGCCGCACACCGCCTGCCTTGGCGATGCGCTGCAATTCTTCCTGCATGGCACGGCCTTCGGCGCCGATTTCGGCAAAACCGTCGGTGTAAATGGTCACCACGGGAATTTTTTTTGCCACGCATTGTTCCAGTGCTTTGGCGACGCGGTTGGCGGGCACCATGACGAACGCGTGATCGATTGCGTCCGGCACGGCAGTAACATCGGGGTACGATTTTTCTCCGAAGATTTCATCGCGACCGGGGTTGATCGGGAAAAGCTTGCCGCTGTAGCCGTAACGCCGCATGTAGCGCTGCGGACGCGAGGTGTTTTTGGTGGCGTCGCTGGAAGCGCCGATCAGGACGACAGAGCGGGGGGAAAACACTTGTTGGCGCAGGATATCCAGGGAGTTGTTCATAAGTATCTGTTTTTAAAGGAAATTTATTCGTCTTTGCTGCTTAGGGTGTCATTTTTCCGTTGTTATTCTCGCCTGTGCGGAAAAGACAGGGCTGCTGGGTCTTGCCATACCGCATGTAGCGGGTATTTCATTTTGCATCACTGTCTTCTTTCGCAATCTTCCACCCCAACCTTTTTGCGAACACCGCGTTCAAGCAGCGTTTCAACGGTTCAATCGCTGCCGCCCGTGGTCTGGCTTCGTTTCTTTGCAATCACCAACCCCTGCCTGCTTGCAAGAAGTCCTGACACAGGCCGCAAGTTAAGTGTTGGGGACGTCCGACCGATAGTGTAGCCCGGCAAAACCGCCCACTGCGTCGCGGAACTGCCGTTGTCCCCAAGGTGAATGGTGAATTCCTGTTGGCTTGTTTCGAACAGCAGCGATTGTCACAAGCTGCGACAGTGAACGCAAGCGCGCGGCTGGACGAGCTACACTAACGCGTATCCGTCGATTTCAGGTGATTCTCTCAAAAATGGCCCTGAACGTATTCCGCAATCCAGCCTGCAATATGTCGCGGGGGACACTTTGTATGGGGACAGCGCTCCGCGCGCCCGGTTCACTAGTGCAGCAAGGTCATGGCGTATCCGGGGTTGATCCGTTGACAGCCGCTATACGCCTGTTCGCTGCGTTTGCGCTGTTTGTCGCCGCGGTCGGCGCCCATGCACAAGGCTGGACGCCAACCCGCCACGTGGAGCTGATCGCGCCCAACGCGCCCGGCGGCGCCATGGATTACACCGCGCGCATTGTGCAGCGCCGCTGGCAGGAGATGCGCCTCTTGCCCGTGACGAGTGCTGTGGTTAATCGCTCCGGCAGTGAACATGCGCTCGCCTACACGCACCTCGCGCAGCGCAAGAGCGATCCGCATGTGCTGAGTCTGGCCTCGCCGGTGTTGCTCTCCAATCACCTCGCGGGCCGTCTGCCGGTCACTTACACCGACCTCACCCCCATCGCGACCATCATGACTGAAGCCTACGTGGTGGTGGTGCGTGCCGATTCGCCGTTAAAAAGCGGCAAGGACCTCGCCGATGCGTTGAAGACCAAACCGGATGCGCTCACCATTGCCATCAACACCATCCAAACGCGGCTGGCCGCCGGGCGCCTGCTGCACGCCGCCGGCGTGGACGTGCGCGCGCTGAAACTGGTGGTGCTGGAAAGCAACAAACAACTGACCGGGCTGCTGGGCGGGCACCTCGATGTGGCTGTAGCCTCTGCCGTGGGCTTTTTGCCGCAGGTGGAAAGCGGCAATCTGCGCCTGCTGGCGGTCACGGGTTCGCGACGCCTGACCGGCCCGTTCAGCAACACGCCCACGGTGAGCGAACTCGGGTACCGCAACGCGGTCAGCGAAACCTGGCGCGCCGTGCTGGCACCCAAGGGTGTGACGCCCGCACAGATCGCTTATTGGGAGGCCGCCATGTACCAGGTCGCCGCCAGCCACGAGTTTCGCATCGCCGCCGAACGCGTGCAGGGTGAAGCGGTGTTCAAGAACGCGGAGCAAACACGCCACATGATGCAGGCCGAATATGCTCAGGCCAAAACCATCATGACGCAGATGGGCTTGCTCAAATAGATCTTACAAATCAAACAGAGAGAAAGCACCATGGCATTGAATCCCGCCTCGCAAGCCTCGCGCACACTGGCGCTGAACATGAAGCTACTGGCGCAAAACGAACTCGATGGTCATGGCGGCATCGGCGAAGGCTGCACCATGCAGATGACGCGCGACGGGCGACGTGTATTGTGGCTCGCACATGAGTCAGCGCCCAAGAACTTCACCGGCGTGGATGTCACTGATCCGCGCAACCCCAAAGTGTTGATCCAGACCGAGTTGCCGCACAACGAAGTGCGCTCCAATTCGCTGGAGGTAGTCGGCGACATGATGGTGGTGTGTTACCAGGTGCGCGGCGGCAAAGGCAACCCCAATGACCCCAACAACCTCAAGCAGTCGGCTGGGCGCACGCCGGCGGGTTTTGACCTGTTTGATATCAGCACGCCGGAAAAGCCCAAATTGATTTCGCATTTCGATGCCTCCGGTCCGCATTCGCTGGGCGCGCACTGCTGCTGGTTTGTCGATGGCGAGTTTGTGCACTTGAGTTGCGGCGCGCCGGACCATCAGCCGCGCAATGCCAAAGATCACCAGATTTACCGCACCGTCGATGTGAGGAATCCCTCAAAGCCGGTCGAGGCAGGCCGCTGGTGGTATCCGGGCACCAAGGAAGGCGACGCCGAACCGCCGGTGCCGCGCCACCCGAAGTTTGACGGCGGCTACCGCCCGCACAACATCAGCGTTTATCCGGAGCGGCCGAATCGTGCATATATGGGTTATATCGACGGCGGCGTGGTGATTCTCGACATCAGCGACAAGGCGCATCCAAAAGAGATTTCGCGGCTGAAGATTTCGCCGCCGTTTAACGGCATGTCGCACACCGCGATGCCGCTGCTGGGCCGCGGCCTCATGGTGCTCGCTGACGAATGCAACAAGGATGACGGTGTCGATTGGCCCAAGTTCAACTGGATTGCCGACATGAGCGACGAAACCAACCTGGTAACGCTGTCGACGCTGCCGCTACCGCCGGTGGAGGCGTTCGGCAAGCGCGGCGGGCGCTTTGGCGCGCACAATGTGTATGAAAATTATCCGGCCAAGCATGCGTTTCGTTCGGAGGAGCTGATTTTCACGTCGTGCTTTAACGCCGGTATCCGCGTCTACGACATTTCGAATCAATACCAGCCGCGCGAAGTGGCTTACTTTGTGCCCGACGCGCCCGCGCTGTCGCCCAAGGGCGCGATCCAGATGAACGATGTTTATGTCGATGACCGCAACATCGTGTATGCGGTTGACCGCTTTAGCGGCGGGTTGTATACGCTGGAAACAAATCTGTAACCATCCCGCACCCGTACGACCTGATCGATGCCCCAGCCATCACTCAATGCTTCGCTGACCACCGCCATCCCGTGACTACCGCACATACCACCTACCGCAACGCCCTCAAAATCGGCACGATGCTGCAGGAATACCGCTTGGAATCCGTGCTGGGCGTGGGCGGCTTTGGCATGACCTATCTGGCCACCGATACCAATCTCGACAAGCGCGTGGCAATCAAGGAATACTTTCCCTCCGATCTTGCCGTGCGCGAACCGGATGGCGGCGTCGCGGCGCAGAACACCCAAGCCGACGACGGCTATAAGTGGGGGCTTGACCGTTTCATACAGGAAGCGCGCGTGCTGGCGAAGTTCAGCCATCCGCACATCGTGCGCGTGAATCGCTATTTCGAGGCCAACGCCACCGGCTACATGGTGATGGACTACGAAAACGGCGAGTCGCTCAACCAGATCCTCAAAAACGAACCCCCGCCCAGTGAAGCGCGCATCCGGGAACTGATTTTCCCGCTGCTCGACGGCCTGCAGGCCGTGCATGAGACCGGATTTCTGCATCGCGATATCAAGCCGGCGAATATTTTCGTCCGTACCAACAAGAGCCCGGTACTGCTCGATTTCGGTGCGGCGCGGCAGGCGGTCAGCGGCGCCACCAAAAGTCTCACTGCCGTACTCACGCCGGGCTACGCGCCGCTCGAGCAATACTCCGGGCAGGGCAATCAGGGGCCGTGGTCGGATATTTACGCCATGGCGGGCGTGCTGTACCGCGCGTACACCAGCGAAAATCCGCCTGATGCGGTGAGCCGTCTCAAAAACGACACCGTGCCGGCCAAGCTCGCGCAATTGAAGGGCCGCGTCAGCGAACCGGCGCTGCATGCCATGCAATGGGCGCTGTCGCTCGATGAAAAACAGCGTCCCGCCACCGTGGAAATCTGGAAACGCGCGCTCGAAGGCAAGGCCGCGTCACCCGCCAGCGTGCATGTGACAGCGGCGTCCGTTACCGATCAAAATGCGCCGACGCGTGTGGTGACCGGCATGGCGGCAGGCGTGGCGGCTTCCGCACCACCCGCTGCCGCGGCTGCCGCTCCGGCACGGCGCACACCCATGCGCTTGCCTTACGATGTTGAAGAAGAACCGTCTTCCCCGTGGCGCTGGGTAATCGTCGGCGTGGTGGTGTTGGTGGCTATTTTTGGCGGCCGCGCATGGTACACCGGCCAGCGTGATGCGAAACTCGCCAAAGAACAAGCCGGGCGGGCCGAAGCCGCCAGGCTCGCGGTCGCGCAACCGCAAACAGACACGCGCAGCGTGGAAGAGCGTGCGGCACAAATCATGGCCGGCAACGCCGCCGACGCCGACAAGACCGCAGCGGATCGCGCCGAGGCCTTGCGCAGACTGGAAGAAGAACGCGGCAAGGGCGCAGCGGCGGCACCAGCGGCAACTGCGCCCGCCGCGCCAGCGGTACCCGCGCCTGTTCCGCCGGCACCCGTGCCCACAGAAGCGCGCAAACCAACGCCACCCGAAGCCGCGCCCAAACCGGTGCCGCCACCCGTCATCAGCGATCCGATTGAAAACAAGCTGACCTTGGATTTTCGCTACATGGATGGGAATGGCGACGGCTATCTGACGCCCGATGAAGTGCGTGGCCGCCCGTTCATCGAACGCAATTTCCCGCGCCTGGATGCGGATAGAGATGGCCGCCTGTCATTGTCGGAATATCTGGGCATCCGGCCATTCGGGCCAACGCCGGAAGAGGCAACAGGCGGCAGCGCTGGCCCCGGCGGGCCATTTAGCGGCCCGCCTGGCACCATAGGCGGCCAGTTCGAGGGCGGCAAACCGCCACCCCCTTTTGGTGGCGGAAAAGGCCCGCCCCCCAGCAAGCGCTGATCCCGCTTTTCTTACAACTATCTTTCCCGAATCACAAGGAGCACGGCATGTCGTGGAATTTTGAACTCATCATGAAGCCCGAAGGCGAACTCATCACCGAAGGGCCGGTGTGGACGGGCGAAGAAATTCTCTTCACCCACATCCGCAAAAGCCGCATTCTGCGCTACGACCTAAAAACCAACGCCATCAGCGTGTGGCGCGAAGGCACCAACCGCACCAACGGCCTGTGCTTCGACAATCACGGCAAACTGTTCGGTTGCTGCTCCGGCGGGCGCAGCATCCTGCGCTTTGACGCCGACGGCAAAAACACGGTCATTGCCGACAAGCTCGACGGCAAAAAACTGAGCACGCCCAATGATCTCGCCATGGATTATCAGGGCCGCATCTGGTTTACCAACCCGGTGAACGACGGCAACTGGGACAAAACCGAAAAAGAAGAACTCGATCACCGCTCGGTGCTGTGCGCCACGCCGCAAGCCGATGGCAGCTACATAGTCACGCGCGCCACCTTCGACACCACGCAACCGAATGGTATTCTGGTGTCGCGCGACAACCGCACGCTGTACGTCGCCGAAAGCAGCTACACACGCGGCATCCCGCGCGAGCTGCGCGCGTATCCGATCAACGCCGATGGCAGCCTCGGTAAATTCGACGTGCTGTTCACCTGGGGCGAAGACGCGCGCGGCCTGCATCGCGGCATCGACGGCATGTGTCTCGACGCCGAAGGCAACATCATCGCCACTGCCGGCTGGGAAGTCAGCGGCCCCGGCCCGATGCTGTATGTGTTCTCGCCCACCGGCCGAGTACTCGAAACCCACCCCGTCGCCGCCAACCGCCCCACCAACGTCTGCTTCGGCGGGCCGGACATGAGCACCGTGTTTGTTACCAGCACTAATGGGCACTTCTTTAAGGCGCAGACAAATCGGCGTGGTTGGGCGATGTATCCGTAAGTATTTGTTTTAATTGAGAATTTTATAACCGAATTGATGGCCCTGATCGCGGCCGTCTCGTCCGCAAGAAGCACCGGTTGTGCGGCAAGCATGTTGCGGGCGAGACGCCCGCGATCCCAGCGGTTGAAAATTTGTAAGGCGGAATCCTATTCCGCCGCGTGTGAATCTGCCTGACCACGCGCGTTGAATAGCGCTCTATGGCTTGGCCCCCAACCGCCACAACGAAGTCACCTCCGCTGACCGCGCTGAATGCAGTGGGTCAGCCGCATCAAACGCGCGCGCGTGACGCGGTTTGATGTCGATCTTGCCTTTTACGGTTAAGCCGGCGCTTGCTACCAACGCCAGCAAGTCCTCGCGCGTGCGCAGGCCCAGATGCTCGGCGATGTCGGACAAGATCAACCAGCCTTCGCCACCGGACGTGAGATGTGCCGCCAGCCCATTGAGAAAGCCGCGAAGCATACGGCTTTCAAAATCGTAGACCGCGCCTTCCAAAGGCGTGGCGGGCCGCGCGGGGATCCATGGCGGGTTGCACACGATGAGCGGGGCGCGGCCCGCGCTTGCCACTTCAGGAAATAAATCCGCTTGCACCACCTCAACCGTTTCGCCGAGCGACAGGCGCGCGATGTTGTCGCGCACGCACGCCAGCGCACGTGGATCGCGTTCGGTGGCAACCACGCATTTAACGTCGCGGCGCGCCAGGACGGCGGCCAGCACGCCGGTGCCGGTGCCGATATCAAACGCCAACGGCGGCAGGCCCACGGTGGGAAACGGGGCTTCCGCCACCAGTTGCACGTACTCGCTGCGCACAGGCGCGAACACACCGTAGTGCGGATAGACGCGCGCGCCCAGTGCGGGCACGTCGACACCTTTCTTGTGCCATTCATTCGCGCCGATGATGCCGAGCAGCTCACGCAGCGAAGCGACGTACGGTTCGGGTGCTACGCCGTACGCGGCGTCACACGCCTCGCGCACGTCCGGCGCGCGCCGCAGCGGTATGCCGTGATCCGCGTCGAACGGAATCAGCAGCATGCCCAAGGTGCGGGCGCGCTGTGATTTGGCGAGGCGGTAACGGTTGAAGATTTCTGTCTTTGAAATTTCCACCGGTTGCTTGGGTTTGCGCGGACGGCGTTTCTCCTGATCCACGCGCCGCGCCAGCGCCTGCAAAAAGAGCTTGGCATTTTGGAAATCCCCGCGCCATAACATGGCCGTGCCTTCGCACGCCAGTCGGTATGCGAGATCGGCTGTCATGGTGTCATCGATCAATACCACGCGCTTCGGCGGCGGCAAACCGGCTTCGGAACGCCAGCCCACTGCGGCCAAACCGTCGATAGTGCGCAGCGCCGAAAAGGGATGCTGTATCAGCGCGCCATTTTCGTCTTGTGCTTCGAGTGTGGTGGGTGGTGTGGACACGACGGCCCCGGCTGATTTGCGTGGTGACGCTTATACGCGGTTACGGGGGTGCGGTCGAGGACAAGCAGCGGGGAAGAGCCTTCCCTATTGCTGCCGTTTCTGAGCTACCTCACGCAAACACCGCCAGACACTGGGCGAGCAGCCATACGTACGGCTCCCACAACGCAATGATCACGGCAAACACCAATGCCAGCGCCATCCAGTGATCGACATGGAAAAAGTCGAACACCGCATCCAGCGCGGGCTTGGCCAAGGGCACGCGGGGCTGGGCGGCGGGAACGAGCGGCTGGCCGTTGGCGGCCAGGAGTGGCGAAGCAGCGGCGGGCGCAGCGCCCATGGCCAGCGCCAGCGAGGTGACATGCTTATCCATGTCCCGCCGCGCAAGGGTAATGCCGCGCGTCAGCCACCCCAGCACACATAGTGCCAAGTGGAACAGCGTCGGTAGCATATTGGTTACCGCCATCGCCGCAAGCCACGATACTTGCGGGTCGAACGGGTTTTCGCGAAACCGCTTAATCAACGCCGCCGCGTCGATGCTCCAACCTAGGCGCTGCATCCACCAGAAAAGCGCCAGCACTGCGGCGTAAAGGCCCACCGTCAATACAACCGCCAACACCATATCCGCCAGAATCAGCCACGCACTGTCGCGGCCACGCTGCGCGTAGCGGCGCAGAAACAGACGGGTGACGCCGACGGATAACCAGTCGAACAGTGCGTTCAATACCGGCAAGATACAGAAAAACACCAGCAGGATAAAGCTGATGTTGCCGGCAGTCAGGCGGTCACTATCAACGGCGTATTTCGGGGTGAAGATCGCTGCCGCTATGCCAATCATCAGCAAGGTCACGACAACTACGGTGACCTTGCCCACCTCGTGTTGAATTCGCTGCAATATAAACCCAAGAAAAACTAACGTTGCGAATGCGCCTGTGACTGCGCCTGCGGCTGCGCCTGCGGCTGTGACTGCGGCTGTGACTGCGGCTGCGAATGCGGCTGCGAATACGCCTGCGAATACGCCTGCGAATACGCCTGCGAATACGCGTGCGAATACGCGTGCGGCTGCGAATGCGAATGCGAATGCGAATGCGGCTGCGAATGCGGCTGCGAATGCGAATGCGACTGCGCCTGCGCCTGCGCCTACGCGTGCGAATGCACCAAAATCAAAGTAATTTCGAAGCAACGCATACGACAAGATCGCTAGTCCCGCGACCGCGAAATTAGCTGCAAGGCTCACCTTCAGGCTCCATTCGCGAGCGGTGGCATTCGCGCGCCGCTCGGACTGTATCAACCACACAACCGGCGCCAGCGGCAGCAATATCAGCAGAAACGCCAGCACACGTTTACCCAAATACCCCGACCCGTATTCGGGCAACACCCGCGCTTCGCCCAGCGTCCCTTGATCAAACAACACCTACATCAGCAACAGCAGCAACAGCGGGTAGATGTACGCCAGCGCCAAGGTACGGTTAAACGCTTGCAGTGTCCAGATTTCCGGCCCCAGCCCGGCGTTAAAAGCTCGCTCGGTGCCCGACAGCCAGCTTGACCAGTTGGGGTTTTGGCCGAGCTGGGTGTGGGTCGTTTGAATGTGAGTGCGCAGCCAAGGCGACCAATCGTGCTGCTTGCCTTGATTCAGCGCATCCAGTTCTTCGTAATAGTTTTTGAACAGCGGCACGCGATGGTGCACTTTGAAGACATAGATCGCTACACCTGCGCACACCACCGCAACCAAGGGTATGTAGAAGTAAAGGCCTTGATGCCACAGATAGGCCAGCACGGCAGCCAAGGCCGCAGGTACCCCCCATTGCGTGAGCAGCTTTTCCAACGTGCCTCCACTGATTGCCGCGCCCGGTTGTGCCGAGCCATGCAGGCGGCTACGACGGGGATAGTTTTTGGTATGCGGCTATTCTAACGGGATTTGTGGGCGCAGCACGGAGCATTGATAAAAACATCAATAAAAACAAGCACTCATGATGCCTCGCCAACACCGTCATTGTGGCGCAGGCCAGAATCCAGGTGGTAACTCGGTGCGAAGCAACCTTTTTGCGCCTGCGGCGCGGATTTACGTACTGGATTCTGGCCTGCGCCAGAATGACGGCTAGGGTAGGGACGCGCCTGTAGCGCTAGGCGCTCAACAACGCCCGCAACTGCCGCACATCCTTCAATTTCTCGATATCCCACACCGCATCACACAACTTGCGCGCACGCACCTTGCCGAGTATCGGCGCCATCAGGTGAAAACATTTTTCATCCACCTGCGCGCGGGTCATCGGGTTTTGCGCGGTGCCAAGCACGGCTTTGACGTGGATGTTGAGTTCGCGGCCGTCTTTTAGTTTCAACGACAGACGGCACTGGCGCGCGGGCATGGCGGCGGCCATTTCGTCGTCGCCCAGCAGCTTTACTTTGCTGCGCATCGCCAGCACTTTGGCGTGTTTCATGCACTTCTCGTCGTGTGCCGACTCAAATGTGACGATACCGTCGAGCAGCATCACCGCGCACATATGCTGCATGCAGATGTCGGGCATATGGCGGTTGTCGGTGGTATTCGCCCCTTGATGCGCGACCCGCACGGTGAGGCTTTCGACCTGATCGGCGGTAACGTTGTTGGTGCGGATCAGTTCCAGCAGCCCATCCAGCGGCGCCTGTATCGGGGAACCCACTGACCAGCGTTTGATGTTGGTGCGCATCACTTCGTATCGCGAGCCGAGTTCTTCGATCAGGCGCTCCGGTATCGGCGGCTTACCGATGCGTTTTTCTTCGTTGTAGGCATGAAAGAAATTGCGTTCACCGGAGAGCGCGTCTTCCACGCCGGTGAAGCCGTGCGACACCATCGCTGCCGCTGCCGTGCCATTCCTCGCCGGCATGCCGCCGAAGTCGAAAGCCTTTTCAATATGCTCCTCGTCGCGCATCCAGCATGACACACCGGAAGTCTGCTGCACGGTGTATGACAGCAGCCAGCGGCATTGATCGTAGTTGAGTCTTGCCAGCGAACCGGCCGCTGCCGCCGCGCCAAACATCGGGCCAAAGGTGTGGGTGGAGTGCCCCGCTTCGCGGAAATCATGCGCGTGTAAACTCAGTGACAATCGGCTGCCGACGTCGTACCCCAGCGCCACCGCGCGCAGCAGTTGCGTGCCGTTTGCACGCTCGCGCTCGGCCATCGCCAGCGCCGCTGGCACCACGCCGCAGCCGGGGTGCGTGAGCGACGGCGCGTGCGAATCGTCGGTTTCATCTGCGTGCGCCAGCATGCCGTTGGCCAGCGCGGCGTGTTCCGCGGTGGTGACAAACTTGCTGCCGATGACCGTTGATTGCTTGGTACCGCCCAGTGTCTTGATATACGAAATCGCCGCACGCCCCGGCGGCAGGCGCGAGCCGGAAACCATCGCCGCGATGGTGTCGAGCGTGTGATGCTTGGTACGCTCAGCCACGTTTTTTGGCAGCGGCTTCTTGCCAGCCTGCGCAATGTAGGCGGCCAGTGTTTTCATCACCGGCGAGATGTCGGACGGAGTCGGTTTGGCCATGATTTTCTCCCTAAAAGTGTTTGCGCCAGCTTGAGCGCACGAATGAATCGCAGTGCGGGGGGCTTAAAAATATTCAATAAAAACAATTACTTACATAAATGATGCAGTTTAGTACGCTGCCGTTGGCAGACGACACGAGCGAATACTACGGCAATCCGCCACACCGAGTTTTGCGGAACGCCCGATGCGTGTTCCGTACGGCGAGCAACACGCATGGTCACAAGGCAGGATTATTACGCATCCAGCGCGGTGGTAGCGATGCGGGCTGCCCCGGCACCCGTGGGTTGGCAAGGATCGGTGCAGTACAATATCGCTTTGAAATAAGGATGCGTTGTGAAAAAACCGCTGGTCGGCATCGTCATGGGCAGTCAAAGCGACTGGGATGTGATGCAACACGCCGTGGATATGGTGCGGCAATTCGGCGTGCCGCTGGAAGCGCAAGTGGTTTCCGCGCATCGCACGCCGGATTTGCTCTACGCCTATGCCGAGAGCGCCGCCGCGCGTGGCCTGAAGTGCATCATCGCCGGGGCGGGCGGCTCGGCGCATTTGCCGGGCAAGCTGGCGGCAAAAACCATCGTGCCGGTGCTGGGCGTGCCGGTGACATCGCGTGCGCTACGTGGGCTGGATTCGCTGCTGTCGATTGTGCAAATGCCCAAGGGCGTGCCGGTGGCGACTTTCGCCGTCGGCGAGGCGGGCGCGGCCAACGCAGGGCTGTTCGCGGTGGCGATGCTGGCGCGTGAAAACACGCCGCTCGGCACCCGGCTCGCAAAGAAGCTGGCGGATTTCCGCAAAAAGCAGACCGCGTCAGTGCGTGCCATGAAACTCCCCGTGAAAAAATGATTTTCCCCAATGCCATGCTCGGCATGCTGGGCGGCGGGCAGTTGGGCCGCATGTTCACACTGGCCGCGCACAGCATGGGTTATCGCGTCACAGTACTCGATCCTGATCCGTTAAGCCCCGCCGGCGCGGTCGCCGATGTGCATCTGAAAGCGGCCTATCAGGATCGCGAGGCCTTGCAGCTGCTGGCCGACAGTTGCGCGGCAGTGACCACGGAATTTGAAAACGTGCCTGCGGAAAGCCTGCGCTGGCTGGCGAATCATTGCATTGTGCGGCCCGCCGGCGACGCGGTGGCGGTGGCGCAGGATCGCATCCGCGAAAAAGCCTTCTTTCGGGCGTGCGGCCTGGGTGTCGCGCCCTACGCCGTGATTGAAACCGCCGCTGATCTTGCGCAAGCGGACGCGGCGTTATTGCCCGGCATATTGAAGCGAGCGCGCTTTGGCTACGACGGCAAAGGGCAGGCGAGCGTGGCAAGCATGGGTGAAGCAAGCGCGGCTTTCGTCACGTTCGGTTCGGATGCCTGCGTGCTCGAACGCCGGATTGATCTGGCGTGCGAGGTGTCGGTGGTGGTGGCGCGGGGCGCACAGGGGGCAACCTGCGTTTTCCCCGTAGCGGAGAATCAGCATCGTCACGGTATCCTGGATGTGTGTATCGTTCCCGCGCGCATTGCACCAGCGCTGGCGACCGAGGCGGAGCGCGCGGCCATGCTGATCGCCACGAGGCTGAACTATGTGGGTGTGCTGGCGGTGGAGTTTTTTGTCACCGGCGGCGGTGAACTGCTGGTGAATGAAATTGCGCCGCGTCCGCATAACAGCGGGCACTACACCATCGACGCCTGCGCCACCTCGCAGTACGAGCAGCAGGCGCGTGCGCTGTGCGGTCTCGCGCTTGGCGACACACTGCTGCTGACACCGGTGGTAATGGTCAACCTGCTGGGCGAAGCGTGGGCGGGCGGCGTGCCCGACTGGCGCATGTTGTTCGACAACCCTCGCGCCAAGCTGCATCTTTACGGTAAACACGAAGCGCGGCCGGGCCGCAAAATGGGCCACTACACCGTGCTTGGCGGCACCGTTGAAGCCGCGCTGGCCGAAGCGCTGGCGCTGCGTGCCGCGTTGTGCCCCGCGTTCGCGCTGGCCGCGGCGTGACGTGGCGATTGCGTACCGGCTGTTGGTAGTATCATCCGCGCCCGACACTTCTCGATCTGCATGACACCATGATCCCCGGCGACACCCTGCTGCAGTCCGATCTGAAAAGCCTGCCCTTTTTGCATCGCGGCAAGGTACGTGATTTGTACGCAGTGGGCGACGACAAACTGCTGGTGATCCAGACAGACCGCCTGTCGGCTTTCGACGTCATTCTGCCTGTGCCGATTCCCGGCAAAGGCAAGGTGCTGACCGCATTGTCGAACTTCTGGTTCAAGAAACTTGCCCACGTAATTCCGAATCACCTCACCGGCATCGAGCCGGAATCGGTGGTGCCCGATGCAGATCGCGCGCAGGTTGCGGGGCGTGCGATGGTCGTTAAAAAACTGAAGCCCCTGCTGGTGGAGGCCGTAGTGCGCGGCTATCTCATCGGTTCAGGCTGGAGCGACTACAAGAAAACCGGCGCCGTGTGTGGCATCAAGCTGCCGCAAGGCTTGCAGCAGGCACAAAAACTGCCGCAGGTGTTGTTCACGCCGTCGTCCAAAGCGCCCGCCGGGCAGCACGATGAAAACATCACGTTCGCCGACGTGGAAGTCATTGTCGGCGCAGAACTTGCTGCAAAAGTGCGCGACATGTCAATCCGGCTTTATACGGAGGCCGCTGATTATGCCGCCACACGCGGCGTGATTATCGCCGATACCAAATTTGAGTTTGGCGTCGATGCGGATAACAATCTGGTGCTGATCGACGAAATCCTCACGCCTGACTCTTCGCGCTTTTGGCCCGCCGCCGAGTACCGCACCGGAATCAGCCCGCCGAGTTTCGACAAACAAATCGTCCGCGACTGGCTGGAAACAACCCCGTGGAACAAGAAGCCGCCCGCGCCGGTGCCGCCAACGGAAGTGCTGGCGAAAACCTCGGCCAAGTACGCCGAGGTGCAACGGCTGTTGACGCAGTGAACCACGCCGCCTGATGACCCGCAATATCGGCAATCTGTTTCCAGAGCTCGAGAAAGACCTCAAGCCTTATACAGCCGACTACACCACCGGCATTTTGCCGTACCAGGATATCGTCAAACTGGTAAACGGCGCGCGCATCAACGCGACCGCTGCCGTCGAAGACGCGCAGATCCAGCCGGCCAGCCTTGACCTGCGACTGGGCGCAACCGCATGGCGCGTGCGGGCGAGTTTTCTGCCGGGCAAGGACACGCCGGTGGCGGCGAAGATCGAGCGCATGATGATGCATAAAATCGATCTCACCCAGCCCACGGTGTTTGAACGCGGCTGTGTCTACATCGCCGAGTTGATGGAAGAGCTGCGGCTGCCCGCGGATATCTCCGGTAAATCCAATCCCAAAAGTTCCACCGGCCGGCTGGATATATTTACGCGGCTGATCGCCGATGGCGGCACCGAGTTTGAAAGTGTGCCCGAAGGCTATCGCGGCAAACTGTATCTTGAAATCGTGCCGCGCACCTTCAGTGTGCTGGCGCGCCAGGGCGCACGTCTGAACCAGATGCGCTTCGTACGCGGCAATCCGCCGCCGTCGGATCAGAAACTCGATGAACTGAATTCGCTGGATGCCATCGTGTATTCCGATGCCGACACGCCGATGACCGCCATCGTCAACGACGGGCTGTGGATTTCTGTCGATCTCGAAGGCGATGGAAACAACGGCATCGTTGGCTACCGGGCCAAACAACATGCGCCGCTGATTGATCTGGCGCGCGTAAATCATTATGACCCGGCGGAGTTCTGGGAGCCGTTGCGCAGCGAAGCACATCGCAGTCTGGTGCTCAACCCGGATGATTTTTATATTTTGATGTCGCGCGAGCGCATTCGCATCCCGCCGAGTTTTGCCGCGTCCATGGTGCCGTACGACCCGTCGGTGGGCGAATTTCGCATCCACTACGCCGGGTTTTTTGATCCCGGTTTCGGTTACGGCAATAACGATGTCAACGGCGCTCGCGCGGTGCTCGAAGTGCGCTCGCATGAAGTGCCATTTCTGATCGAACACAGACAGGGCGTCGGGCGGCTGATCTACGAACGGCTGCTCGGCAAACCCGAACGCTTGTACGGCGTGAACATTGGCTCAAATTATCAGGCGCAGGGTTTGAAATTGAGCAAGCAATTCAAGCCGCCCGCGGCACTGTGAGCTACGCGTGGCCCACCGCTACCTTAATTCTCGCGACGCCTTAGTATCCCGGGTGGCAGCAGATCCAAAGGATCATTCTTCAGGATGCTTCGCGTATTGTTACGCGCTGGATGCTGGCTTTAGCCAGAATGACGGTTAGTGGACGTTGAAATGGCGGCAGACTCCATCACCCGCGCCGTAGCCACATTACGCGCGGGCGGCCTCGTCGCCTTCCCGACCGAAACCGTCTACGGCCTCCTGCCCGAGGACGGCTGGTCGACGATCAACCTGATCTCCTCGATCGGCAGTTTCGTTCTCGCCATCGGCATCGCCATGGTCATCATCGACCTGGTTCTGCAGGCC
>SYEN01000211.1 GCA_005800795.1 Burkholderiales bacterium
AAACGCTGGCCTGCGGCACGGGCGCTTGCGCGGCCGTGGTGGCAGGCGTACAACGCGGGTTGCTGGATAACCGCGTGCATGTCACCACGCGTGGCGGCGATCTGGTCATCACGTGGGAGGGCATCGGTCATCCGGTACGGATGACCGGCCCGGCAGTCACCGTGTTTGAAGGCGAAGTAACGCTACACCGAAGTAACGACAGCAGATTGACCCCATAGGGATAGTAAAAAATGAATTCATCGGAAGTTGCGGCGTACTTGCAGGAGCATCCCGAATTTTTCGAGGAACATGCGGAGATGATTGCGGGCATCAATATCCCGCATCCGCACGGCGGGCGCACCATTCCGATCAGTGCGCGGCAGATTCTGAGCTTGCGCGAAAAGGGCAAACAGCTCGAAGGCAAGTTGCGCGAGATTATCCAGTTCGGCGAAGAAAACGATCTGCTCAGCGAAAAAATGCACAAAGTCACGCTGGCGCTCATGCGCGCGCGCGACGCCGCCACGGTATTGCAGACGGCCACCCAGTATCTACGCGAAGATTTTGCCGTTCCGCATCTGGCGATACGCTCGTGGCGCGGGGCGGGCGAGCACGCGGCGTTCACGCCGGCGACTGAAGCGACGCGCGAATTCACCGTGGCACTCGCAGCGCCCACTTGCAGCGCCGAAGCCGCTGCGGATACCGCGGCGTTGTTTGGTGATGCGGCTGACGCGCTGAAATCCCATGCGTACATTCCCTTGCGTGACGGCAGCGACGTGTTTGGCCTGCTGGCGCTGGCGAGCGAGGAATCCCAGCGCTATCACGGCGGCATGGGCACGGTGTATCTGTCGCGTCTGGGTGATCTGATCGGCTGTGCGCTGGCGCGGCATTTGCCGCCAGCGTAACCGCACGATGGCCGACGCGCGGGCGCTGCAACAAGGGTACCTCGCGTATCTCACGCACGAGCGGCGCCTTGCGGACAATACCACGGGCAGTTACCGGCGCGATCTCGACGAACTGATCGCCCTGGCTGGGAATGGCAATGGCGATCTCACGCAACTGCAAGCGCACCAGATCCGCCGCTTTGCCGGACAACTGCACGCACGCGGCCTGAACGGCCGTTCGATCGCGCGCATGCTGTCGGCATGGCGCGGGTTTTATCATTTCCTGGTGCGCGATCACGGTTTCAAAAGCAATCCCTGTGTCGGCGTGCGCGCGCCCAAGGCCGCCAAACGCCTGCCGCACGCGCTCTCACCCGATGATGCGGCACGGTTAATGAATATCGACTGTGGTAGCGGAGACGATCCGCTTGCACTGCGTGACAAGGCGATCTGCGAACTGTTTTATTCCTCAGGGCTGCGGCTGTCGGAGCTGGTCTCACTCGCGCCCGATGACATCGACACCACCGAAGGCGTGGTGCGCGTCACTGGCAAAGGCGGCAAAACGCGCGTGGTGCCGGTGGGCCGTCACGCGCTTACCGCCTTGGAGAAATGGCTGGCGCCGCGCGCTTTGCTGGCGGCAAGCGGCGAGACCGCGCTATTCGTAGGCCGCAACGGCAGCCGCCTCGGCGTGCGCGCCGTGCAACTGCGCCTGAAACATTGGGCATTGCAATTGGGTCTCGACAGCACGCTGCATCCGCACATGCTGCGCCACTCATTCGCCTCGCATGTGTTGCAATCCAGTGGCGATCTGCGCGCGGTGCAGGAAATGCTCGGCCACGCCAGTATTTCGACGACGCAGGTATATACGGCGCTCGACTTTCAGCACCTGGCAAAAGTCTATGATGCTGCGCATCCGCGGGCGCGGCAGGCGAAGAGCGTAAAACGAGAGGCATAAAGGATGAAGGGTAAGCCAGTGCATGCGCCTGTCTCCGGGTCGGGTGCGTCGCGCGCCACACCTTATGCAGCACTTTCCCTCAAACCCGGCCGCGAGAAATCCCTTGAGCGCCGCCATCCGTGGGTGTTCGCAGGCGCCATCGCGCGTGTCGAAGGCAACCCTTTGCTGGGTGAAACGGTTGAGTTGCGTTCGGCGGACGGTGAATTTCTTGCCATAGCGGCATTCAGCCCAAATTCGCAGATTCGCGCGCGCGTGTGGGATTGGAAACCGCGCGAAATCGATGCGGCATTTTTCGAGGAGCGCATCATGCTGGCCGCGCACTCGCGCGAAGCATTGCTGGCCAGCGGCATCACCAACAGCGCGCGCCTGCTCCACGGCGAATCCGATGGTTTGCCAGGTGTGATTGCCGATTTGTATGGCGACACGGTGGTGGTGCAGTTACTCGCGGCGGGCGCGGAACGCTGGCGCGATGCCGTTGCCGATGCGCTCGCGCGGCTGCCAGGCGTTGCGCGCGTGTATGAACGGTCGGACGCCGACGTGCGCGCGCTGGAAGGTCTGCCGCCGAGGAGCGGTTGGCTGCGTGGTGCGCCGCTGGCGGAGTCGTTAATCGTGGAAGAGCACGGTTTGCAGTTCAGGGCGGAAATCGAAGCGGGGCACAAGACCGGCTACTATTTGGATCAACGCGATAACCATTTGTTTTTAAAGGATATTTCCAGAAATAAATCTGTGCTCGATGGCTTTTGCTACAGCGGCGGTTTCGCGCTGCACGCCCTCGCCGGCGGCGCGCGCAGCGTCACCGCCATCGACAGCAGCGGCCCGGCGCTCGCTACCGCGCGCGCGAACGCTGAACTGAATTCCTTCCCCGAATACGCAAGTAAGGCCGAATGGATCGAAGGCGACGTGTTTCAAATGCTGCGCAAATTTCGCGATCAAAACCGGCGCTTCGACATTATCGTGCTCGACCCGCCCAAGCTCGCCCCCACGGCGGCACACGCAGAAAAAGCCGCGCGCGCTTACAAGGACGCCAACCTGTTGGGGTTCAAGCTGCTTAACCCCGGTGGCGTTTTGATGACGTATTCGTGCTCCGGCGGCGTGTCGCCTGATTTGTTCCAGAAAATTGTTGCAGGTGCGGCGCTGGATGCCGGTGTCGATGCCCGCGTCGAAGCGTGGCACCACGCGGCGGCGGATCATCCGGTAGCGCTTAATTTCCCGGAGGGCGAATACCTTAAAGGGCTGGTGTGCCGCATCAGCGGGTAGATTTTTTTAGCGGCACTTCATCCACCCCGCCCGCGCACCACGGGTTGCAGCGTGCGATGCGTTTGACGCCCAACCAGCCACCGTGCCACGCGCCGTGGCGTTCGATGGCTTCTTTCGTATAGCTCGAACAGGTAGGATAGAAACGGCACTGCTGGCCGAAAAACGGGCTTAACAGCAATTTGTAGCCGTCGATCAGGACGATGAAAAATCGTTGCATGGATCAAAGGTAATGCATCGCGGCCAAGGTGTCACCAAGAACGCGCTTCGAGTCAAAACGTCATATAAAATCATTTAAAAACAGATGGTTACTACATCGTATCTTTGCGGCCCTGACTCAAAAGTCCTTCCAATCACCGTTGGTGCCAGCGGTTCTCCCTGCGCCGGGCGCGAGGCTCGCGGGGGCGGTGCGGGGTAACGACGCCGCGCGCGGGTAAGGTGTCTGGGTTGCAGGCCGCCGGGGCGGCACCTGCAGCGCGCGTTGTGGCGGCTGTTGATGCGGAATTTGCGCGGCGGTCAGCTTGAAGCGCGCGACCATCGCGATGAGGCTCTGCGCCTGATTCGCCATGTTCTCGGCAGCTGCGGCGCTTTGCGCGACCAGCGCCGCATTCTGCTGCGTCGAGGTATCCATGCCGGTAATCGCGCGATTGACCTGTTCGATGCCCGCCAGTTTCGCGGCTGGAAACCGAGATGTCAGCAATGATTTGTGTGACTTCCTGCACCGAGGACACGATGTCGTCCATGGTTTTGCCCTCGTCGCTGACGAATTTCGCACCACTGTCGACTTTTTCCACCGAGGACTGGATCAGTGATTTGATTTCTTTCGCCGCCTGCGCCGAGCGCTGCGCCAGCGCGCGCACTTCGGACGCGACCACCGCGAAACCGCGGCCTTGATCACCGGCGCGAGCAGCTTCCACCGCGGCGGT
>SYEN01000212.1 GCA_005800795.1 Burkholderiales bacterium
ACGGTGATGCGGTTTTCCGTGCCTTCAAGTTGCGCCTGCAAATCGCGGAAGTTGCCGTCGGACTTCAACTGCGGGTAGTTCTCCGACACCAACAACAGCCGAGACAGCGCGCCCGACATCTGCGCCTGTGCATCGATGAATTTCTTGAATGCGACTGGGTCGTTCACAAGTTCCGGCGTGGCCTGAATCGCGCCCACTGAGGCTCGCGCCTTGGTCACGCCCAGCAGCACTTCCTTTTCCTGTGCGGCGAAACCCTCCATCACCTTCACTAGATTGGGTATCAAATCAGCGCGGCGCTTGTACTGGTTTAACACCTCGGCCCACGCCGCGCTGACTTGTTCGTCGGTGGTCTGCAAGGTGTTGTAACCGCAACCGCCGAGCATCGTCGCGGTGGCCAGTAACAAAAGCGTCATCAAGCGTTTAAGCATGGCGGTCTCTCCAGTTGGGGAATGCTATAACTCCATTCTATATGGTTTCGCCGCCGGTGTTTTTCAAACCCTGCAGAGTATCCACGGCAAAACAAAGGTCTTCCCACGCGCGCGCCTTTTCCTGCAGGCTACGCAGCAAATACGCCGGGTGATACGTCACAATCAGCGGAATGCCGCGATAACGATGAATCTTGTTGCGCAGGCTGGCGACGCTCGCCTCGCGCGCCAGCAGATAGGTAGCCGCCACCTTGCCGAGCGCGATAATCAGTTTCGGCTGGATCAGATCAATCTGCCGGTGCAGGAAAGGCTCACACGCCCGAGCTTCGCCAACCTCCGGGTTGCGATTGCCAGGCGGGCGGCATTTCACCATGTTGGCAATATAGACGTTGGCGCCGCGTTTCAGTTGAATCGCCGCCAGCATGGCGTCCAGCAGTTTGCCTGCCTGACCGACGAATGGCTCGCCCTGCGCATCTTCATCCGCACCGGGGCCTTCTCCGACGAATAGCCAGTCGGCGTTTTCATCACCCACGCCGAACACGGTTTTATTGCGGCGTGCGTGCAAGCCGCATTGCGTGCAATCGGCGACACAGGCTTTGAGTTGCGGCCAATCCATTTGCATGATGGCAGCGCGGCGTTCGCTGTCGCCGGACGGCAGCGGCGAAACCCCATCCACGCCTTCAGGTGCGTCGGGAACCACCACAGGCACCGCTATCATGGGCGGCACCGGGGACGGCATTGTTGCGCCAGATGCCTCGCGCGCGCGCCACTGCGGCGTAAGACCCATTTCGCGCAACATCAGCGCGCGCCGCTCACTGGTGTTCGCGCTCATGATTTGCCCGGCAAAAATTCCAGCACGATCGCATCTTCGCGGCCCACAGGCGCGGGGTAATAACCGCGCCGCACACCGATTTCGCGAAACCCGGTTTGCGCATAAAGCGCACGCGCCGCTGTATTCGATATGCGCACTTCAAGGAACATCACAATTATTTTATTTTTCTTAATAAAATCAATAACATACAGTAGAATTTCCCGCCCCAGCCCGCGCTGCTGCCAGGCCGCCGCCACACTCAGATTCAACAGGTGCGCCTCGCCCACCGCGCACGATACCACTGCGTAACCCACCATCACACCATGCAGTTCCATCACCCAGCAGTTACCGCCGGCACCTGAATCGTTCGCGAGCGAATCCGAAAAATTGCCACGCGTCCACGGGTGGGTATAGATCACGTTCTCGATGGCCATCACCGCATCAAGATCGGCCTCAAGCATCGGACGAAAACTCACGGCGGGATTTAACTGTGCGCTCATGCCCGATCAACGTTCATGCGTCATCAGCGCCACTTTGTCGCGCACATAAAACGGCGCAGCAGATTCAGCGGGCAAGCCGCCACCGCCGGCAAACACCGGTGCGGCCAGTATCGCCACTTCGCGCGCGCGCGCGTGCAAGGTGTCGTCAAAGCCCTTCAGCCGAGTACCATAACGTGAACACAAGGCGTCGCGATACACCGCAAATCCATTGCCGCACCCCTGCCAACCGTCTCCCGACAACAGCGGCACCTCGTGCGGCGCGTACACGCCCGGCGCTAATACCGTTTGCCAGGCTCCGCTGATTTTTTCGTAAGCCGCCTGATACACCTCGCTCATGCGGGCATCGACGCAGCACACCACACGCGGCATACCAGCGGCTTCGGCCAGTGCCTGCAGGGTGCCGATACCCACGACCCGCTTCCCGGCACCTGCCGCCAGCCCTTGTGTCACCCCGCACGCCACGCGTAGCCCGGTAAACGAACCCGGCCCTGCACCGAAGGCAATACCATCGATTTCGCCCAATTTTTCACCACAAGATTGCAACAGCTCGTGAACCATATCCAGCAGCAAGCCCGATTGGCGCTGCTCGGCCGAGACCTCGCGATCGTCGACCACGCCGTCGCGCCACAACGCCACGGAACAAAAATCGCCGGAGGTTTCCAATGCCAGTATTTTCAAAGTTGCGCCATCCCGATTGCCATCAGAGATTCTAGCAAAGTCAGCAGCAACGCCCGACGCTTTCCGTTACCATCATGCCGTTTCCACAAATTGATTTCCGGCGAACACCTCATGCGTGAATATACAATAGCCGCCATCCCCGGCGATGGCATCGGCACCGAGGTCATTGCGGCAGGCCTTAAAGTACTGGAAGTGCTGGCCGCCCGCGACCGCGGCTTCAAACTGAATGTCGAACATTTCCCATGGAGCAGCGCTTACTACAAGCAACACGGCTATTACATCCCCGAAGGCGGCCTCGACAAACTCAAGCAATGCGACGCGATTTTCTTCGGCGCAGTGGGCGCGCCCGACGTGCCGGA
>SYEN01000213.1 GCA_005800795.1 Burkholderiales bacterium
CAGGGGGTCGTGGGTTCAAATCCTGCCGGGCGCGCCATAAAATCAAGGACTTAGGCCACTTTTCGGGGTGGCCTTTTTCTTTTCCGTCAGATGGTTGGAAGACTTTTCATCCAGCGCGTTCAAACCGTTACGGGCAGCCTGTTGGCCTCTCGGGTGTGCATGTCGGTGAACGCTTTCCACCGAAGCGGTACTACGCTGTGGGTATGCGGCCCTACAAACGCGGCCCGTTCGATTTGGTGCCCGTGACAACCAATTTTTTGCCGAGCCGTTCCGATACGTCCCAATGCCACGACACCGTCACCACGTCAGCATTGGCTTTCGCGGCCGGAACATCTTCGCGCGTCCTGTTGAGTTCCGTGGTGTTGGCTGTGGTGCGGATTTGCCAAAAAAATCAATAATAACAGATACTTATGATTATTTCGACCGAGCGGCGCCGTAGATCACTTCTTCACATACTGATGGCCGGCCATTATCGCCTTCACTGCCGCGATGCCTTTTACCTTGAGCAACTGGCCGACTCGCTCGTCTTCCTCGGCGAGCAACGCCTTGGCACTGCGCACCACGTCTTCCAGCCGGTCGGCAGGGAATTTCACGGCACCGTTTTCATCCATGTGAATGATCTCGCCGGGCGCGGCATCCATGCCTGAAATACTCACCGGCACCTGCACCGCGTGCACCGCCTGCGGGCCGTGGCCAGCGCACACGCCCCGCGTCAGATACTGAAAATTCATTGGGCGGATTTCATGAACATCGCGCGACGGGCCGTTGGTGACGCAACCGATGGCGCCGCACGCGCGCATCGATGAAGTCATGTTGCCGCCCGACAACCCCACCTTATCGGCGATCTCGGCAGGGAATTTTTGTTGTAGACACAGGATCGATGGCTTGCCAAGTTTGTCCATCGCCTCCAGTACCGTCATCCAGCTGTGGCCCTTGTACGTGTGATCGGGCAAGCCATAGGTGCAGGTCACGGCATAGCCTGCCATCGGCCCCAGCCCCGGATACCAGCACGACAGCGTGTTGTTGGTATACCAGTTCTCACTCCACGGATTGTAGAGTTCCAGGCAGTGCGGCCGGCCCGGATACGTCGCCACCACATTGGTGATGGTGGGTGTGTCGATTTTTTTCAGTTCGTCGAAGAGTTCCTGTTCGGTCATGACGTGGCCCTGTATAAATGGGGGATGATGGGTGCAGGCAGTATCGTGTGGCTTGTGTTTGCCGTCAATGCGGGCCGGGAATTACAAGCACAAGCCCAAGCGCCGAGCCGCAGTATGGGCCGCCGCTACTCAGAACGGCGAGATCGAAATTCTATGGCAGACTCATGGCGCGCTTTTCTGAAGGCGCAGCACCTAATCCAGTTTGATATTTGCGGCTTTCGCCACGCGCGTCCACATGGCCAGTTCCTGTTTCAGATTGGCGTCAAGCCGCGCTGGTGTGCCGCCCAGTACATCGGCGCCGACGGAAGTAAAGCGGTCGCGCGTACTTTGCATGGCTAGAGTTTTGTTGATCGCCGCGTTGAGTTTGCTGATGACGTCGCGCGGCACGCCTGCCGGGCCCATCAATGCGGTGAAGGTGCCGGCATCGCAGTTTTTCAGGCCACTTTCGGTCAGTGTCGGTACGTCGGGTATCACAGGGTTGCGTTTTTCGCCGGCCACTACCACTGCACGCAGTTTGCCGGAGCGGATGTGATTGCTGGAGGCGCTCAATTGATCAAACAGCATGTCGACTTGCCCGCCCATGACGTCAACCACCGCAGGCGCCGCACCCTTGTACGGCACGTGGATGAACTTGGTGCCGGTTTCGAGTTGAAACAGTTCGCCCGCGAGTTGATTGGTGGTGCCGTTGCCGCCGGAGGCCATGGTCATTTTGCCCGCTCGGGTTTTGGCGAGTGCAATGAAGTCCTTGACCGACTTCGCAGGCAACGATGGATGGACCACCAGCACTATGGGCACATACGACAGCAGGGCGACGGCGGTTAAATCCTTCACCGGATCGTACGGCATTTTGGTGTAGAGCGACGGCGCGACAGTGACGGTGCCGCTGGAGGCGAGCGCCAGCGTGTGGCCGTCGGGTGTGGATTTGGTGACGATTTCCATGCCGATCAATCCGCCGGCGCCGCCGCGATTGTCGATCACCACGGTTTGCCCAAGCGTTTCGCCAAGACCTGGTGCGATGGCGCGCGCGGTGATGTCGATGTTGCCGCCGGGTGGAAACGGCACCACCAGGCGAATTGAGCGCGTGGGGTAGTTTTGCGCTGCCGCGGCTTGCAAGCCCGCTGCGATCAAGAGTGTCAAACAGATTATGTGTTTCATGCGTGTTCTCCTCGTCGCACGCATGGTAGTCAATCGCCACTGGCGATGCAAATTGCCCGTATAATCGTTGCACATTATTTACTGATCATGCAGAGCAAAATCATGCTGCCATCACAACGACTTGACTACACCCCCATCATCGACCGCCCGCCGCTGTAGCTGCCGGGCGGCGCGCGCGTGGTGGTGTGGCCCATCATCAACGTCGAGGTGTGGGACATCAATCGCCCGATGCCGCGTCAGGTGCTTCCGCCGCCAACACACGTGAACCGCCTGCCGGATTTTGCCCACTGGGCATGGCACGAGTACGGCATGCGCGTGGGCTTCTGGCGTCTGAAACAGGCGCTGGACGAACTGGACATCAAGGCATCGCTGTTTACCAATGCGCGGGTGTGCAAGGACTACACCCGGGTGGCGGAAGAGGCACTGAAAGCCGGCTGGGAGTTTGTCGGTCATTCGTACGATCAGCAGCCGATCCATGTCGAGGAAAACCAGCGCGCGATGATCCGGCGCTCGGTGCGCGAGATCAAGGCATTCACCGGCAAGGCGCCAGTGGGTTGGCTGTCGCCAGGGCTGACCGAAACCCATGACACGCCCGATTATCTTGCCGAGGCCGGCATCAAATACATTGCCGACTGGATAGTCGATGACGAGCCGGTGGACATCCGTACCAAACACGGCAACGTGGTGGCGATGCCGTATAACGTAGAGTGCAACGACATCCCGATGATGATGGTGCAGCATCACGAAAGCAGTCATTGGGTCACGCGTGCGCTGGATCACTTCGAGCGCCTGTACGAAGAAGGCAAGACGCGACCCAAGATCATGGCCATCGGTGTGCATCCGTATATTTCGGGCGTGGCACATCGCATTAAATATTTTGAGCAAGTGTTGAAGACGCTGCGTAAGAAGCCGGGTGTGCTGTTCTGGACAGGGGAACAGATTCTGGATTGGCATTCCAAACAAGGCAAAGCCAAGGGTAAGATGTAAGTATCTGTTTTTAAATATAAATTTATTGAGGCTGATCGATGCAGCGCAGTGATTGTGATTGGGGCCAGGCCGTATGGGCCGTATGTTTCTTATGTTCATTCAGCGGCACGGCGCTGGCGCAACAGACGTTTCCAAACAAACTCATTCGCGTGGTGAATCCGGCCGCGCCGGGCGGCAACAGCGATGTGTTCTTCAGATTGCTGCAGCCGAAGATGACCGAGGTTCTCGGCCAGCAACTGGTGTTCGACTATCGTGCGGGCGCTGGCGGCACCGTGGGCGGTGAGATCATTGCGAAAAGCCCGCCTGATGGTTATACCGCCGGGCTGGTGGCGGCAAGCTTTGTGATCAATCCGTCGTTGATTCGAAAAATGCCCTATGACACATTGAAGGATTTCACCGCGTTGGGGTTGATCGTCGATGTGCCGTCGGGTCTGGTGGTGCATCCGTCGCTGCCGGTGAAAAATGTCAAGGATCTGATCGCACTGGCCAAGGCGAAGCCGGGTCAAGTGTTTGCCTCGTCGTCGGGGCGTGCCACCGTCGGCCACATGTCGCTGGAACTTTTTAATGCGATGGCCGGCACAAAAGTGGTTCATGTGCCGTACAAAGGCGCGGGGCCGGCGATCATCGATCTGGTGGCGGGTCATGTGCAACTGCAGTTTTCCAGCCTGCCGCTGGTTTTCGGCCATGTGCAGCAGGGGCGCATTAAACTCATCGCGCAAACCGGTGACAAGCGCGCTGGGTTTGCCAAAGATATCCCGACCATGATCGAAGCCGGCATGCCGGGCTACGTGGTGAGCAGCGGTTTCAGTTTCATCGGCCCGGCGGGCATTCCGCGCGCGATTGGCGAGCGGCTGAATCAGGCGCTGGTAACCTCGCTGCGCGATCCGGCCAATCGCAAATTCCTGCTTGAGCAGGGCGCCGAACCGGTGGGCAGCAATCTGGACGAACACGAGGCCTACATCAAATCCGAAGTGGCAAAGTGGATCAAGGTGGTGAAGCAGGCAGGGATCGAACCCCAATAGCTGCGGCAATTTCGCAGCACACATTCTGAAGAATGGGCAACCATGCGTACGGCTGGCTGGAGGAAAATCGGATGGTTGACCGCGATGTGTGCGAGTACCGTAGCAATGATTTCAATGCCACGGTGCGTGCCGTGGAGCTGACAGTGTCCGAGAATGCCGGGTAACCCGTGGTCATCAAATTGTCCCGGCGCCAGCGGCGAATTCGCGCGCTTGAGCGGGGGGCTGCGGCGGTTGCCGACGGCTACATGTTGCGGGTGATTTGGTCAAATGACGGGGCGTTGCCTGAGCTGTGCAGCAAGCCGGCGAAGCAGGCGGGGATCAAACCTGAATGATGCGTGCGCCATCGTGCACTGCCGTGTAGAAGCACCCGGTTCGCGCGAACCGGGTGCGATCCTAAATGTTCAATAAAAACAATTACTTACAAAATTATCGCTGCGCGTTGGTGGCTTTCGCGGCGTGGCTGCTTATGTCGCCGCTCGCGCCGCAAGTCTTGGCGGGTGAAGCCGTCACGATTGGCTCCAAGCGCTTCACCGAGTCTTACATCCTCGGTGAAATTCTCACCCAGCGCATGCAAAAAGACGCGGGGGCGAGCGTCACGCACAAGCAGGGTTTGGGCAATACTGCGATACTTTTTGCTGCGCTGAAAAGCGGCGCGATTGATGTTTACCCCGATTACACCGGCACGCTGGCGTTTGAGTTGCTGGGTCTGAAGGCGGTGCCGCCATTGCCGGAACTGAATGCGGCGTTGGCGGCGCACGGGTTGGCAGTGAGCGCACCGCTGGGGTTCGGCAATTCCTATGCGCTGGCGATGACAGCTGAACAGGCTGCTGCGGTGGGTGTGGCGAATATTTCTGATTTATCTAAGCACGTGAATTTACGCTTTGGCTTGTCTGCGGAATTTCTGAATCGCAAAGATGGCTGGCCTGCGCTGCGCGCGGCGTATGGCTTGGCGGCGCAACCGGTGGGGCTGGATCATGGTCTTGCCTATGAGGCGATCAAGGGCGGTCGCATTGATGTGATGGATGTCTACACAACAGACGCCAAGCTCGGCCGTTATGGCTTGAAAGTGTTGGCCGATGATCGCGCGTTTTTTCCGCCGTATGAAGCGGTACTGGTTTACCGAACCGATTTGCCATCACGCGCGCCCGCGGCGTTTCGCGCGGTACAGGCGATGGCGGGTGGTATTTCTGCGGTCGCGATGATGCGCATGAACGCGGCGGCCGAGCTGGATGGACAGCCGTTTGCCCAAGTGGCGGCGGATTTTGTGGGCGGCGTGCAGACCGCGGCCACAGCACAGACGCGGCCCGGCGTGCTGGAACGATTGTTCGCCGCTGATTTCTGGCGACTCACGCTGGAGCATTGCGTGTTGGTGTTTGCTGCGCTGGCGTTGAGTGTGGGTGTGGGCGTGCCGCTGGGCGTGTGGGCCGCACGTTCGCGGACGGCACGGCCCTGGATACTCGGCGTCACAGGGGTGTTACAGACGATCCCGGCGTTGGCACTGCTGGCGTTTCTGATTGCAGCGCTGGGGCGAATTGGCATGGTGCCGGCGGTGGTGGCGCTGTTTTTGTATGGCCTGCTGCCCATCGTGCGCAATACTGAGGCTGGGCTGGCTGGCGTCACCGGCGGCATGCGGCGTGCGGGGCAGGCGCTGGGTCTGCGTGATGGCGCGGTGATGCAGTTAATCGAGCTGCCGCTGGCGCTGCCGTCGGTGCTGGCAGGTGTGAAAATTTCGGCGGTGATCAATGTCGGCACGGCCACCATCGCGGCATTTATCGGCGCGGGCGGCTACGGCGAGCGCATCGTCGCCGGGCTGGCTGTGAACGACCATGCCATGATGCTGGCCGGGGCGATACCGGCGGCTGTTCTCGCACTGGCCATTCAGGGTACATTCGAAGCGGCGGAACGGCGTCTGCACTCGCCCGTTTCTACGTTGTGAACTTTGCCGGGCTCGGGTACGTGTTTCATCAGCTTTCAGCTGCTTTCTGTGAACTTATTTTGATCGAACCGGTCTTTGGCATGGTGTTCGTATTGGCCTGAAGTGGTTTGAATATTCGCGCAAATCAAGCGTTTTGGGGCGATTTGGGCGCTCAGGTTCGGTATACTTCCGGTTTGCGCAGCGCGCGTTAGCGTTGGCACCCGGTGGACATCCGGTAGAAATGATGGGCAGCCTGAACAACAACGAAAATAACCCGTGCGGGAATCCCATTCATGAGTGACCGCGAAATCGACCAGCAATTGGTCGAACGCGCGCAACGCGGCGACAAGCAGGCTTTCGAGCTGCTGGTGGCGAAGTATCAACGCAAGTTGATCCGGCTGCTGTCCCGTTTTATCCGGGACGCAACGGAGGTGGAGGATGTGGCGCAGGAAGCCTTTATTAAAGCCTATCGCGCGCTGCCGAATTTCCGCGGCGATAGTGCTTTTTACACTTGGCTTTACCGCATAGGCATCAATACCGCCAAGAATTATCTGGTGGCGTCGGGGCGTCGTGCGCCGACGTCCACTGCGATGGACGCCGAGGAGGCGGAAGACCTAGGCGAGACAGAATTGCTGCAGGATTTGAATACCCCGGAAAATCTGATGATGAGCCGCCAGGTGGCCGACTCGGTGAACCAAACGCTGGAAAAGTTGCCAGAGGATTTGCGCACCGCGATCTCGCTGCGGGAGATGGAGGGCCTCAGCTACGAGGAAATTGCCGAAGTCATGAATTGTCCCATCGGCACGGTGCGCTCGCGGATTTTCCGGGCGCGGGAAGCCATTGCAACAGAGTTAAGACCCCGGCTCGGAACGGGCAAAGACAAGAGGTGGTGAGATGCAAGCTGTAGATCGTCTGGAACATGTATCAAGTCTGGTGGATGGCGAGCTGGCCGCTGAAGAGGCCGTGCGTGAAATCGGGCGTATCAAGGCGGCTGATGATACGGTCAGGCGCGATGCGTGGGATGCTTACCATTTGATTGGCGATGTTTTGCGAGATGGCGCGGCGGGCGCACCGGCGGCGAGTGCCGGATTCTCCGCGCGCTTTAGCGAAAGGCTGGCGCAAGAGCCTACCGTGATTGCGCCGGCTGCCGCGCGTGAACTGGCCGCCAGGCCGGTCACTAACTCAAAAGGACGCTGGCAGACCTACGCCATGTCCGCCGCCGCTTCGCTGGCAGCGGTGGCGGTTGTGGGCTGGATGGCGCTTCCGAATAATTCCGGTAGCAAGCCCGCCGGTGAATTGGCAAAGGCGCCCGCCGCCGCACAGCCGCAAGTTGCTGCGGTGCCACCGCAAACGGCTACCGCGCTGGTGGCCGCCGCGAAGCCCACGCCTGCAACCGAGCATGTGCATGAATATTTACTTGCTCATCAGGGTATTTCGCCGAGCACCGCGTTTCAGGGTGTTGCGCCCTATGTGCGCACTGTATCGGGCGCGGGCAACTGACTTTGCAAGCGGTGCATAAGAAATACACCATGACATTCCGGCTGGCGGCCGTTGCCGCCGTGGCGGCGTTCACAACGGCGCACGTCTATGCGCAAGACGTGGGCGCGCCCAATGTGTCTAACGCGCCAAACGTTTCTACTGGCCCCTCCGCGCTGGAATGGCTGAAAAAAATCGCTGATTCTTCACGCACCATCAGTTACACCGGCACGTTCGTTTATCAGCACGGCAGCCGCGTCGAAACTTCGCGCGTGGTGCATTACGTGAATCCGGCGGGCGGCGTGTTCGAGCGGCTTGAAACGCTGGACGGGCCACCGCGAGAAATCGTGCGGGCCAATGATCACGTCACCGCGTATATCCCGGATGCGCGCGTGGTGCTGATCGAGCGCCGCAGCACGCGTCACATGCCGCTTATGCTGCCGGAGAAGCTGTCCGATTTGACACAGCACTACGAAATCAAAAAACACGGCATGGATCGTATGGGTGGTTTTGAATGCGTGTGGATCGGCGTGGCACCCAGGGACAAGCTGCGCTACGGTCGCAAATTTTGTGCGGAACTGGAATCAGGTTTGCCGCTGCGCGCGCAGGTGTTTAACGAGAATTCGCAAGTCATTGAATCTTTTGGGTTTTCTCAATTGACGTTGGGTGGAAAATTTAATCGCGATCAAGTGACTTCAAAGTATGAACAGCGCGCTGCGACGCAGAAATGGCGCGTTGACCGTTCCGCGCTCGACGTGATGGAGCAGGCGGCCGATACCGGCTGGACTGTTGCCAATCTACCGGCGGGGTTCCGCAAATCGATGGAAGTGAAACGCACCATTGCTGGCCGCACAGTGGCAATGCCGCATCTGGTGTTTTCGGATGGGCTCGCAGCCATTTCCATTTTTGTTGAGCCGAAATTGCGTGAGCTGACCGGCAAGCCCTTGACGAATCAGGGTGCCGTGCATATCTACAAGCGTGTCGTCGGTGAGCAGATCATCACGGTGCTGGGCGAAGCGCCCGCCGCGACCGTGATGCAAGTCGGCAATTCCATGGAAACCAAAAGCGCTTTGGGTACCTCCAACATTGCGCCCAAGTAGTACACGCCACACACAAAACCACCGGGTAAATTCAGGAGACCCCATGCTCAGAAAAGTTCTTATCCTCTTGTGCTTCATGGCGCCTGCCGCGTTTTTGGTGCCTGGCCCGGCGCAAGGGCAGTTGCCGGATTTCACTGACCTGGTGGAAAAACAGGGTCCGGCGGTGGTCAACATCAGTACCACGCAGGGTGGCGCACGCAATCCGCTGGCGCAACAGATGCCCAACGTTCCGGAGGATGATCCGTTTTTCGAATTCTTCCGCCGCTTTGCGCCCAACACGCCGGGGCAACCACGCGAGTTTCAGTCGCAATCGTTGGGATCAGGCTTTGTGGTCAGCGCGGATGGTTACATCATGACCAACGCGCATGTGGTGGCATCCGCGGATGAAATCACCGTGCGGCTGACTGACAAGCGTGAATTCAAGGCGCGCGTGATCGGCTCAGACCGGCGCACTGATGTTGCGCTGATCAAGATCGAAGCCACAGGGCTGCCGGTGGTTAAATTTGGCGATCCGGCGCGGTTGAAGGTGGGTGAGTGGGTGGTGGCCATCGGTTCGCCGTTCGGTTTTGAAAACACCGTGACCAAGGGCATCGTCAGTGCCAAGGGCCGCTCGCTGCCGCAGGAGAATTTCGTGCCGTTCATTCAAACCGACGTGGCGGTGAATCCCGGTAATTCCGGCGGGCCGCTGTTCAACATGCGCGGTGAAGTGATCGGCATCAATTCGCAAATTTACAGCCGTACCGGCGGGTTCATGGGCCTGTCGTTCGCGATACCGATCGATGTCGCCAACGACATTTCTCAGCAGTTGCGTACAGCCGGCAAGGTGACACGCGGGCGTATCGGCGTGGTGATACAGCCCGTGACCAAAGAGCTCGCGGATGGTTTTGGCTTGCCCAAGCCGCAGGGCGCGCTGGTGAATTCTGTCGAAAAGGGCGGGCCGGCTGAGAAAGCGGGAATCGAGCCCGGTGACGTCATCCTGCGTTTTGACGGCAAGCCGATTGCTTCAAACGAAGACCTGCCGCGCATCGTTGGCGCGACCCGGCCTGGCAACAAGGTTACGGCGCAAGTGTGGCGCAATAAGGCGTCTCGCGATGTGCAGGTGGTTGTCACGGAAATGCCCGACGATACGCGCGCTGCCCGCGTCGGCCGCGGACAACAAAAGCCGCCAGCGGCCGCGCCCACAGTGTATGGCATGAGCCTTACCGATCTCACCGATGCGCAAAAGAAGGAACTCAAGGTTGAACACGGCGTAATGGTGGGCGAGGTGCAGGGTGCCGGAGCACGCGCCGGCGTGCGTAAGGGTGACGTAATTCTCGCAGTCAACAATCAGGATGTGAAATCGGTCGAAGCGTTCAATCAAATGATGGGGCAATTCGACAAGGGACGCATTGTCGCCTTGCTGGTGCGGCGTAGCGGAAATTCGATCTACCTGCCTTTCAGACTGGACGCTGGCGGTAACTAATGGCGGCAGAGTGCGTGCTGACAGTTTACGCACGCACCTACTGCCATCTGTGTGACGACATGATTGCGGCCCTGCAAGCCTTGCAGGGCCGTTTTTCATTCCAGATTTGCGTGGTGGATGTGGACAGCGATGCCGCGCTTGAGGCACGTTATGGCGAGCTGGTGCCGGTGCTGGAGGCCGAGGGGCGCAAGCTGTGCCACTATTTTTTGGACGAGGCGGTTGTTACGGACTTCCTTGCAAAAATGCGATAAAATACAAGCGTCTAAAGCATTTGAGCGGTATTGAAGTTTCTCGCTGGGCGCCCGGTATCTTGCGTGCGCCCTTTTTTGTATCTCGTGTCTTGTTAGTGCCTTCCAGGTTTTGTATTTCGCAATGCAGCACATTCGTAATTTTTCCATCATCGCGCATATCG
>SYEN01000214.1 GCA_005800795.1 Burkholderiales bacterium
GCCTACGACACCATTATGGTGTTCAAAGACCAGTTCAAGAATCACATCCTGCCCGACAAGCTGCACATTCTGAACGTGGCGTTTCTGGTGCCCGATTTACGCCGTGAATTTGGCGGCTGCGCTGGCAATATTGCCTACAACCTGAAAATGCTTGGTGGTAATCCGCTGATCATGACCACCGTGGGCGACGATCACGCCCCGTACACTGCGCGGCTCGACCGGCTGGGACTAGCCCGCACGCATGTGCGCGTGGTCGAGGACACCTTCACCGCTCAAGCGTTTATCACCACGGATCTGGACGACAACCAGATTACCGCATTCCATCCGGGAGCGATGAATTTTTCGCATCAAAACCACGTGGGCGATGCGAAAGGCGCAACCCTCGGCATCGTCGCGCCCGACGGGCGCGATGGCATGATTCAGCATGCGCGCGAATTTCACGCCGCCGGTATCCCGTTCATTTTCGATCCGGGGCAGGAGCTGCCGATGTTTAATGGCGAGGATTTGATGAACTTCATCAATATCGCCAGCTACGTTACGGTCAACGATTACGAAGCGCAGTTGCTGCAGGAACGCACCGGCAAAACCTTTGAGCAAATCGCCCAACAAGTGAAAGCGCTGATCGTCACGCTGGGCGGCAAAGGCTCGGAGATTTACGCGGGCGGCAAAAAATATGACATCCCCAGCGTCAAGCCCGCGGCGGTCCTCGACCCCACCGGCTGCGGCGATGCGTTCCGTGCGGGCCTGCTCCATGGCATCACCAACGGCATGGATTGGGCGGTCACCGGGCGGCTGGCATCGCTCATCGGCGCACTCAAAATCGCCCAGCGCGGGCCGCAGAATCACAGCTTCACGCGGGATTCAATAGCCGCGATGTATCGAGAGAATTTTGGCGCGATGCCGTGGTGAGCGAGAGTTGATCGTAAGTATATGTTTTAATTGAATATTTTAAAACGCCCATTTCCCGCCATCTGCTTTTGACTGCACCTGCGCCCACTCGATCGCCTGCCGCGTTGCCTCACACGCCGCGTTGGGTTCGTGCCTGGCGCGTGACTCTCGTACTGACGCACTTGGGCCAAGCGGCCGTAGTGGCGGCCTGCGGCTATCCGCTGATGACCCCGGCGCGCCGCCGCCTGGCACTGCAACGCTGGTCGGCAAAGCTGTTGCGCCTGTTCGCCGCGAATCTCACCGTGCACGGCACGCCGCCGCGTGAAGGGGACACTTATTTGCTGGCAGCGAATCACGTGTCGTGGCTGGATATTTTTGCCATCAACGCAGCGGTGCCTACGCGCTTTGTCGCCAAATCCGAAGTTCGCGGCTGGCCGCTGATTGGGTGGTTGTGCGTGAAGGCTGAAACGCTATTTATCGAGCGCGGCCGGCGGCGCGATCTCGCGCGGTTGGATGACGCCATTGCCACCGCGCTCAACGCCGGCGCCGGCATGGGCGTGTTTCTCGAAGGCACCACCACCGACGGCCACGAAGTGCTGCCGTTTCACAGCTCGTTGCTACGCCCCGCGCAGCAGGCTGCCGTCAACATTGTGCCGGTAGCGATCCAGTATTTGCGAACAGACAGCACGATCTGCGTGGAGGCTGCCTTCGACGGCGACAAAACCCTGCTCGATACCATCCGCCTCATGCTCACGCAGCACGAGATTCATACCCGCGTGCATTTTCTGCCGCCGGTGCAGGCTGAAGGGGTGCATCGCAAGGAAGTGGCGCGGCAGGCGCGCGAGGTAATTGTGCAGACGCTTTATGCGAAAAAGCCCTAGCACTCGTCTGGCTCGGGGCGGACATACAAAACGCGCACAATAAAAAACCCGCCGCAGCGGGTTTTTTATTGTGCGAAGGAACGCAAACTACACGAGTTTTTGCTTTCTGCGGCGTGCGGCAAAACCCAGCATGCCAAGACCCGCCAGCATCATGGCATAGGTTTCCGGTTCCGGCACCGCAGTCAAATTTAAGGTGGTGTCGATATTGAAATTGGATTGAGTCAGGTGCCGTTCGGCAAAGAAGAACTTGAAATTGATATCTTCGCCCAGCGCGGCGCCGGCCGCAGCACGGATTTGCGCGCCTGTCGCTGTTGCTGATGCCGAGGGGTGAATGCCGCCAAGGTCCATAAACAACTTGCCGTTGGCAAACACCCACACGTCGTCGTCACCGGAGAACGTGAAGGTGTCAGCATCGCTTAACACCGAGCCCTGTCAGTTCAGCACCATGGTGAAATGGTAGTTATGGCTATTGCCTTGATTCCCCCAGCCTTGACCGTCAATGGGAAAGAAAGAACTACTATTGGCTACCCGATGACCATTGGCTATCTCTGTGAAGGTGATCGGTACTGTGATTGTTTTGTTGATACCCGGCGTGTCGGTAAACCACGAAGCAAAGCTTGCTGCGGATTGCACCGGACCGTAGCCGCTGCCGGGATTGACCAGCGTCGGCAATCCACCCGTCAGCGTATTGTTCACAATACCGGTCTGCACCCCATTGATTGATGCCTCCATATCGGGGTGAGGCGAGCAGCCCTGCGCAGCAGCAAAGCCCTGAGCGCAAAAATCACGCACCGTGGCATTGACCTGAAACGTGTCACCGACCGCAGCGAGTGCGTTAACGGAACACAGGCTCAACGCAAGCGCCGAGCAACCTAACAGCGATTGGGCGCTGAACTTACGCGTTGAATTCACACGATTTGCCATTCTTAATCTCCTAAAAATATTGTTCACACAGAAGCTTGATAATGATTCACGACAAAGACGACAGCTTTGCCATTCGCGCCTTAGGACCGGTGGACCGGCGCAGTACATAGAAGGTTGACATTTGTGACGACTTTGAGGGTAGTCGGTTAGCCCGAAGTTGTCGATAGGCCGTTCGGTCTATTCTTAAAAAATTTTTCTAAACTGACAGCGGAAGGACAGGCAGTGAATTGGGGAGGAATTTTTGATGATACTTGTTAATAAAATTTAAATAAAAACAATGATTTATTACTACTCTTATGAATGTATCGAGTGCTGCGCTGCCGCGGAGAATGCGTGCTATATACCTCGAGCATCCTAAATCGGATAAGCGATGCCTTTACGATCTAGCCAGCCTTCGCTGTTGAGTTGGGCCTATTTGAAGAGGTCCGTAGTAGGAGAAGGTTCCGAACCGTGCGCGTCTCGGTCACCGGCACCACCAGCGCGCGTTTATGCGTACCGATTCGGCATCTGCGCTGTCTCATGCCCCTTCTGATGCGCATAGTTGGCGCGGAAAAACTCCAGCACCAAGTCGGCATATAGCGCTGGCGTGTACTTGGCAGGACGCCCGGCGGTGATGCACGACGGTAACGCTTCAATGGTGCGATACGGGTTCGGGCTGTGAAAATAAGCCAGTGAATAGCGGTCGGTCTTGCCGTCAACCGCCACGCCGTGCGGCGTGGAGCGAAAGCGGTCGTTCGACATGCGCCGCATGATGTTACCGAGGTTGACCAAAAACGTACCCGGAATCAGCGGCGGCGACACCCATTCGCCCGACGGCAATTGTACGCGCAGGCCGGGAATTTCCGTGCGTGCGAGGATGGTCAGAAAGCTGTTGTCGGTGTGCGGCGCCTGGCCAAACGCGTTGTCGGCGCCTGATGTCGGCGGGTAGTGCAGCATGCGCAGTGTGGCGTGGTTGTCGTTGGAAAAAATCGGTGCGAAGTGTTGGGCCGGCATACCCATCGCCACCGCAAACACCGGCAACATGCGTTGGCCGAGCGCATTCAGCGCGGTGAAATACGCCATCACGTTTTCACGAAATCCAGGCAGCTCGTGAGGCGGCTGCGGCCACTGATTGCGCCCGCGCAGCGGCTTGCCGGCGAGCACATCGGGATGATCGGCCGGCCGGTCGACGATGACGAAAAACGATTCGTTTTCGTTCGGCCGCGTCGCCTGATGCACGGTGGTGTGGCGCTGCGTGCTGGCGTTCATCGGCAGGTAACCGACATTGTTCTGGTCGAGCGACAGCTTGAACTTCGCCTCCGGCGGCAATGCGTGAAAGCGCCGCGCCTCGGTAAAGGTGCGCTCTATCAACGCCTCGGATACCCCGTGGCCCTTGAGGTAGAAAAAGCCGACACGCTCACACGCATCGCGCACGGCCTGCGCCAGCGATGCCAGGGCATCCGGATCCCCGCCAAAGTACGGCGCGAAGTCGAGTATCGGAATCTGGCCCACAGCGGCATCCAGATCCGCGGGGACATGCTGCTGGAACAGGTGCATGGGAAGCGCTCCGGTGCGAGGCAGGCCCAAGCAGTTTAGCGCATTGCGATTAGGGCATGTAGCTGCTTGTCGCGGGGCTGCGCCTCGCTGAATCGCGGCCAGGCATCAGCAAAGAACAACATCGCTATCTGTGTAAATAATTGTTTTTATTGAGTTATTTTTGGCCGGCGTAATCGCTTTCCGCGCGCTCGCACCCGCACTGAAACACCCGCCGGTCTTCGAGCCGCATGGCAGTGAGCTTACGGCCCCACACGCAGCCAGAATCCAGGCCAACCACGTCCGGCCGCAGCAGCACGCCGAGTGACGCCCAGTGGCCAAACAGCACCGGCGTATCCGCACTGGCGCGGCCCGATACGTCGTACCACGGCATGTAGCCTGTGGGCATGTTCACCGGTGCGAGTTTGTGCGTGAATTCCATGTCGCCCTTGGCAGTACACAGACGCATGCGCGTCATGGCGTTGACGATGACTCTGAGGCGGTCATCGCCGGTGAGCTCATCGTGCCAGGCGCTGGGCTTGTTGCCGTAGAGCGGGCGTAAAAATGCATCGGCGTCGTCGCCGCGCAGCACGGTTTCGACCTCATGTGCGAGGGACAAGGCTTTGTCGATAGACCACTGCGGCAGCAGGCCCGCGTGTACCATCGCAAAACCCAGCGTGCGATCCACGTGCATCATTTTTTGCTGGCGCAGCCAAAACAGCAACGCGTCGCGGTCGGGCGCGTCGAGCACGTCTTTCAGTGTGTCGCCGGGATATTGCTTGGTGTAACCGCTGGCCGCCACCAGCAGATGCAGATCGTGATTGCCGAGAATCGGCACGGCAGCGTCACCCAGGCTGATAATGAAGCGCAGCGTGTCCGCCGATTGCGGGCCACGATTTACCAGATCGCCGACCAGCCAGACCTGATCGCGCGGCGGATCGAATTTAACCTGATCGAGCAGACGCTTTAGCGGATCGCAGCAGCCTTGCAGATCGCCGATGGCGTAGGTGGCCATGCGCGTGCTTACCACCGCCCAACAAAAAAGGCGCGGAATGCCGCGCCTTTTTGCGACATCGGCATCACGGCTACTTCGATTGCGCCAGCATGTAATCGACTGCGGCTTTGACGTCGTCGTCCGACAGGCTCATATTGCCGCCTTTCGGGGGCATGGCATTCTTGCCCTTGATCGCGCTGGTGTGCATGGCAGCGGCGCCCGCGCCTAAACGCGGCGCCCAAGCGGCTTTGTCGCCGACTTTGGGCGCGCCCACGACACCGGCGGCGTGGCAGGCTAGGCAACTGGTGTCATAAACAGCCTTACCGTTGGGCGCGGCCTTGGCGCCATCCGCAGCGGCGGCCACTGCAGCCACGGGTGCCGGTGCGGGGACCAGCGGCGACGGACCTTTGTCGATATCGGGCACGCTACCCACAGGCTTGATGCGTTCGGCTATCGCCTTGTCGGACATGGAGGGCGTCGAGCGCGGCTTTTCGCCACTCATCACGACGTGAATAATTGCGAAAATAGCGGCGATGGGGACTATGAACGCCAGCACCACCACCACGATCAACTGGGTGGGGGTTTTGATAAAACCGGTGTCGCTGTCGTCGCCGTCGTTGGAATGGCCGTGGCCAGAAGAGGCTTTGCTCATGGGTGTCTCGTTGGTAGGTATGCGCTGGAACGTAGGATTATAACGTGCGCCACGAGTGCGGTAAAAGGCCGCAAGTCCCGGCGTGCTAAAATCAGCCTTCTAGTGCCAACCAGTACCATCGGTTCCAGCCAGTACCATTACGCGCCC
>SYEN01000024.1 GCA_005800795.1 Burkholderiales bacterium
GTGCGGCGCGCGTCAACGCTGACGGCGATGTGATAGTGCTCGAAGATCAGGATCGTTCGTTGTGGAACGGCGAAGCCATTGCTGAAGGCCTCGCGCTCACACACGGGGTGTTCGCCTCACGCCTCATCGGGCCTTATGCTGTGCAAGCGGCGATTTCGGCCATGCATGCGCAGGCCGTAGATGCAGCGGAAACCGATTGGGTGGAAATTGCCGGACTGTACGATTTGCTGCTGACCTTGACGCCTACACCCGTGGTGGAACTGAATCGCGCCGTGGCGGTGGCGATGCGCGACGGGCCGCAAGCCGGCCTTGTGCTGGTGGAGGCGCTGCTTGCGCGCGGCGAACTCGCCGATTACCGGCTGGCGCATGCGGCGCGTGCCGATTTGTACCGGCGCTTGGGTCGTGCCGACGAAGCGAGGGTGTCGTACGAGCGTGCTTTGGCGTTGACAGTACAGGCGCCAGAGCGGCGCTTTTTCGAGCGGCGGCTGGCGACGTTGCCCAGACAGGCTTATGAGCCGTGAAAACGCCACGAAATATTTTTTTGTTACGCTGTCGATTTTCGTGTCGGTTGTTCGATTAGGTATCAAGGGCTGCTGATGGGAGTTTGCAGAGGCTCGTTAAAAATCTATTAAAAACAATAGGTTACTGTAATGCGATTTATGATTATCGTTAAAGCCAGCAAGGAATCCGAAGCGGGCGTGATGCCTTCTACCGAGTTGCTGGAGTCTATGGGCAAATACAACGAAGAGCTGGTCAAAGCGGGCGTGATGCAGGCGGGTGAGGGGTTGCATCCATCGTCGAAGGGTAAGCGCGTGCGGTTTTCGGGCGCCTCGCGCACGGTGATCGACGGGCCGTTTGCTGAGACCAAGAAGCTGGCTGCGGGATTCTGGCTGTGGAAGTGTGCGTCGATGGACGAAGCGGTCGAATGGCTGAAGAAATGTCCCAATCCGCACGACGATGACTGTGAGGTGGAAATCCGCCCAGTTTTTGACGCGGAGGATTTCGGCGAAGCGCTGACGCCGGAGCTAAAGGCGCAGGAAGACCGTCATCGCGAAGAAGCAGCACGCAACGCGAAGCAATAGGCGCGCACGATGAAATTTCTGCTGCTGGTACGCCACGACGATCTGGGTTGTCTGGGCTTAAACGACAAGGAAGGCGGCGAGATGCTGGCGGAGTCGATACAACTCACGCACGGGCTGCACGCGAATAAGCAGTATCTGCATGCCTCGCCATTGATGCCCACCGCCGATGGTGCGCGCGTGGCCGTGCGCAACGGCAAGGCCTCGGTGATTGATGGTCCTTTCGCCGAAACGCATGAACAAGTTGCAGGGTATTTCTTTGTCGAAGCCGCAAGCCATGCCGAGGCTATCGGCATCGCCGCGCGCATACCCGGCGCGCGGCTGGGTTGCGTGGAGGTGCGGCAGGTGCGTGAGGTTGATGGGTTGCCTGATCAAAAAATCTATTAATAACAAATACTTACGATAGTCTCGTGACTGTAAAGCCTAAAATATCCAACGTGGATGACTATATTGCAGCCGCTGCGCCCCGTGCGCGAACGGCGCTGCGCAAGACGCGCGCCATCGTGAAGACGGTAGCCCCTGCCGCGCAGGAGATCATCAGTTATCGTATACCGGCCTACCGGCAGGGACGGATTTTTGTTTACTTCGCGGCGTTTAAGTCGCACATCGGCATGTATCCGCCGGTTAAAGGCAGTACCGCGTTAACGCAGGCATTGAGGCCTTATCGCGGCGAAAAGGGTAATCTGCGGTTTTCATTGGATCAGCCCATGCCGTATGCGCTGATCAAACGTGTGGTTCTCGCGCTCATGCGGCAGTACGCCAAATGATGTAAATATTTGAACCATTAAAGAGAATATAGGCCATGAGTACTCACACCATCCGTTTGCACCGCGTGTTACGTTCATCACCCGCGCGCGTGTACCGCGCATTTCTCGACGCCGATGCCATGGTCAAGTGGCTGCCGCCGAACGGCTTTACCGCCAAGGTACATCACATGGATGCCAGAGTGGGTGGAACGTTTCGCATGTCGTTCACCAATTTCACGAGTGGCAAGAGCCATTCTTTCGGGGGCGAGTATCTGGAATTGACGCCACACGAGCGCCTGCGCTACACCGATAAATTCGACGATCCGAACTTGCCAGGTGAAATGCGCGTGACAGTGAACTTGAAGAAAGTCTTTTGCGGCACCGATGTGGATATCGTGCAGGAAGGCGTGCCCGAAGTGATCCCGGCCGAGGCGTGTTATATGGGATGGCAGGAGTCGCTGGTGCTGCTCGGCAAGCTGGTGGAAGCGGAAATTCCAGATTGAACTAGCGGCGTAACGCAGGTAGATATTCATTTTCACTGTAAAGGAACGCACATGTTAAAAATGATCGGCATCGGCGTGGTGGTAGTGATCGCGGGCATTCTCGTTCTGGCTGCAATGCAGCCCGATACCTTCAAAATCGAACGCAAAGGCGCAATCAAGGCGTCACCGGAAAAGGTGTTCGGTTTCCTCAATGACTTCAAGAATTGGGCGGCGTGGTCGCCGTGGGAGAAAAAAGACCCGGCGATGAAGCGCATTTTCGGCGCAAATACCGCGGGCAAGGGCGCGACCTATGGCTGGGAGGGTAACAAGGATGTGGGCGTGGGCAACATGGAAATCGCTGAATCCACGCCACCATCAAAACTCACCATCAAACTCAATTTCGAGAAGCCGTTCAAGGCGAGCAACGTGGTGAACTTCACCGTGATGCCTGCGGCTGGCGGCTCGGAAGTCACCTGGACCATGGAGGGAAAGAACAACTTCATTGCCAAGATCATGGGCTTGTTCATGAATATGGACAAAATGGTGGGGCCGGATTTTGAGGCAGGGCTCGCCAATTTGAAGGCTGCTGCCGAGAAATAAAAATCCCACTCATGAAGCGCGATAACCACATCCGCGAGGCGTACCCCTATTTGCGGGTAAAGGGCGCGCCAGCAGCCATCGATTTTTACAAGCAGGTGTTTGGCGCCCTCGAGCGTTTCAGGCTGGTTGAACCCGATGGCCGCATTGGGCATATCGAGCTGGAGTTGGGCAATATCGTGCTGATGCTGTCGGAGGAGTTTCCTGAATACGGTATCCATGCACCAGACGTTACGAAAGGTGCGGCCGGCATGGCGCTACACCTGCACGTGGAAAATGCCGATGCGTTGGCGGCGCGCGCGGTGGCCGCGGGCGCCACCCTGTTGCGCGAGCCCGCCGATCAGTTCTACGGCGAGCGCAGTTGTTCGATTCGCGATCCGTATGGCCACGAATGGATGCTGGGGCATGACATTGAAAAAGTCACGCCCGAGGAAATGCAGCGCCGCTATACGGCGATGTTTAAGTGAGGAGCGCGGGATGAAATATCTCTGTCTGGTGTATCTCGATGAAAAGCGTTTATCTGAACTGCCTGACGAAGACTGCGTCGAGTTTGATGCAGGCATCCGCCAAAGCGGCCACTGTATTGCTTCTGAAGCGCTGGAGTCCGTCACCACTGCCACCACGGTACGTATGCGCAATGGCAAACTATCGATCACCGATGGCCCGTTCGCGGAGACCAAGGAGCAACTCGCGGGCTTTTACATGATCGACGCGCGTGATCTGAACGAGGCGATACAGATCGCGTCGAAAATTCCTCCTGCGCGAGTGGGCAGTATTGAGGTGCGGCCGGTGCGGCCGATTCGTGAAGCGGTGGCCCGCGAGCGAGCCGGGCGAGCCGTGTCTGTGTAAGGTGTGGTGGCATGTCTCAGCCAGATCTCGATCCTAACGAGTTGCGGCCCGCGGTGGGCGTGGCTCACGTGGTGCTCGAAACCGACCGCATGCAGGCAAGCGGCGCGTTTATGCGGCAAATTGGCATGCGAGAGATTTTCGAGGGGCCGCAGGTGTCGGTGTATGAGCTACGCGGCGGCACGCATTTGATACTGATGCGCAAGGATCAGGTCAAAGCCGGGGATGCCCCGTTCGATTTGATGGTGGATGATTTGCGTGCCACACACCAGTGCTTCGGCGAATGGGGACTTGCCCCGTCGCCGATAGAGGCCAGGCCTGCCATTGACCATGAGGTGTTTCACGTGCGTGAGCCTGCGGGGCATGTCATCACGTTTTTCTCCAGCCATGCGTCGGGTAAGCCGGTTTGAAGTTGTGGGACAAGTAGAACGAGAGTGGAACGAGATGTGCGTTCGTGGTTCGAGAGCCTCACCACGAGGAGGGTAAACCCCGTTCGTCCGGGGGTTCTCGAAGGACGAGCGGAAATTAGCAACTGTTCTTGATCAATCAAGGAGACATCATGCCAGCCAAGAAAACCGCAAAACGCAAGACCACACCCGCGTGCAAGCTTGCACTAGTGATCGCCACCCGCAAGGGACTGTGGATCATGAAAAGCGACACCGCGCGCAAGTCATGGAAGCTGGACGGCCCGAAGTTTCTCGGCCAGATCATCAACCACGCCGTGCTCGACCCGCGCGACAAACGCACCATGCTGGTGTCCGCTAGCACCGGGCATCTGGGGCCGACCCTGTATCGATCCACCGACGCGGGGCGTACTTTCAAAGAGGTGAAACAGCCGCCCGCCTTTGCCAAAGTGCCAGAAGGCGGCGATGGTAATAAAGGCCGCTCCGTTGGTCACACGTTCTGGCTCACACCCGCGCATGCCAACGAACCGAACGTTGGTACGCGGGCACCTCGCCGCAGGGCTTGTTCCGCACCGGGGACGGCGGCGACACCTGGGCGCCGTTTTCCAGTGTCAACGACGATCCGAAATACCGCGAGTGGATGGGCACTGTTCAGGATGGTACGCCCGATGGGCCAAAGATGCATTCCATCATCGTCGACCCGCGCGATGCCAAGCATATGTACTTCGGCATGTCGGGCGGCGGCGTGCACGAAACATGCGATGGCGGTGCAACGTGGAAAGTGCTGATCGGTGGTATGGATGTCGTCGAGGGATTTGGTTTTGATCCCAAACTGCCGACGTTTCACGACCCGCACGTGCTGCGCATGTGCCCGTCCAATCCCAACCGTATTTACCAGCAGAACCACTGCGGCATCTACCGCATCGACCGGCCGTCGGACACCTGGGTGCGTATTGGAAAATCGATGCCGAAGTCTGTGGGGGACATCGGCTTCCCGCTGGTGGTGCACCCGCGCAATGACAACACCGCGTGGGTATTCCCGATGGATGGCACACAAGTGTGGCCGCGGGTCAGTCCCGAGGGTAAGCCCGCCGTTTATGTGACCAAAAATGCGGGCAAAACGTGGCAAAAGCAAAACACCGGCATGCCGAAATCACAGGCATGGTGGACGGTGAAACGTCAGGCCATGACGGGCGATGCGTGCGACCCCGTGGGCCTTTACTTTGGCACCACCAGCGGGGAAGTTTGGATGAGCCGCGATGAAGGCAAAAAGTGGGCGTGCATTGCTGCACATCTGCCGGAGATTTATGCGGTGGAGACGGCACACGTGTGATGAGCGCTATCGTCGTAAGCGCCGTCGCGTTGCTGGCGTCCGGCCTGACATTTTTTTCCGGCTTCGGGCTGGGCACTTTGCTGTTGCCGGCATTCGCGTTGTTCTACCCGATCCAGCAGGCGATCGCGTTGACGGCGGTGGTACATTTCCTGAACGGCTTGTTCAAGCTTTGCCTTGTCGGTCGTCATGCAAATGTGCGGGTGGTGCTGCTGTTCGGATTGCCGGCGCTGGCGGCTTCCTGGGTGGGCGCGTGGGCGTTGCTGGGGCTGTCCGGTGTTCAGCCGCTCGTCAGCTACACGCTGCTCGGGCGAGAGGTGCAGGTCACCCCCGCGAAGCTGGTGGTGGGACTTTTGCTGCTGTTGTTTTCCGTGGCTGAATTGCTACCGGCGTTTCGGCAGCTTTCGTTCGCGCCAAAATACTTTCCATTGGGCGGGGTGTTAAGCGGGTTCTTCGGCGGTTTGGCCGGCATGCAGGGAGCGCTGCGCTCGGCATTCCTGGTCAAGTCGGGTCTTACGAAGGAACAATACGTGGCCACTGGTGCGGTGATTGCCTTGTTAATCGACATCGCACGGCTTTCGGTTTATGTGCCGGCCTTCCTCGCAGAAAAAGCATCGCTGGATTACCCCGTCCTCTGTGCCGCGGTCATGGCCGCGCTCGCGGGCGCGCTCATCGGAAACCGTTATCTCACGAGCATCACCATGAAGGGCGTTCAAAGCCTGGTGGCGATCCTGCTGTTTGCGGTGGCGCTGGGTTTGATATCCGGGGTCTTGTGACATGAACGTCCTCATTCCTGACGCGTTGCTCTCCTACACCCAAAACCTCCGCACACAAGCCGGCGGCGCGACACTGGGCGCTATGCTCGACGATCTCGAACGTCAATACCCGGGTATTCGTTTCCGCATGATTGATGAACAGGAACGCGTGCGACGGCACATACGCATTTTTGTAAACGGCGAGCAGGTGGATAATCTCGCGCATGCGATGAAGTTGCATGACGACGTGGCGATCGTGCAGGCGTTGAGCGGCGGTTAATGGTTTTTGTAAGTATCTGTTTTATAAAGGAAATTATATGAGTTACGTAGATGGTTTTGTGGTGCCCGTAGTGAAAAAGAACTTGTCCGCCTACCGCCGCATGGCGCGTTTGTGCGGCAAGGTGTGGCGTGAACACGGCGCGCTGGAATATCGCGAGTACGTCGCGGATGACGTGAAGCCCGGCAAATTCACCTCGTTTCCGCAAAGCGTGAAACTCAAGCCCAATGAGGTCGTGGTGTTCGCTTACATCGTGTACAAGTCACGTGCGCAGCGCGATCGCGTGAATGCCAAAGTGTTTAAGGATCCACGCCTGGCGCCGATGATGAACCCCAAAAC
>SYEN01000215.1 GCA_005800795.1 Burkholderiales bacterium
CAGCGTGGTCATGTCCGGCGTGATGCCGTAAAGCGCCTGGGCGCCGCCCAGCGCCACACGAAAGCCCGTCATCACTTCATCGAAAATCAGCACCGCGCCGTGGCGGGTGCATAACTCGCGCAGCAATTGCAGAAAGCCCGCCTTGGGCGCGATAAGATTCGCGTTGCCTACAACAGGCTCGACGATGACGGCCGCGATGTCCTTGCCCTCGCGCACGAAAGCCGTGTTGAGCGCAGCCTCGTCGTTGAAATCCAGCACCAACGTGTTCGAGGCCGTTTCCGCCGGCACGCCTGCCGATGACGGCTGGCCGAACGTCAAAGCGCCGGAACCCGCTTTCACCAACAACCCATCAGCGTGCCCGTGATAGCAACCCTCGAACTTGATGATCTTCGAGCGCCGCGTATAGCCACGCGCGACACGAATCGCGCTCATTGTCGCCTCGGTGCCGGAACTCACCAGCCGCACCTGCTCCATCGACGGCACCAGCTTCACCAGCAGGCTTGCCATTTCCAATTCAGCCTCAGTGGGTGCTCCGAACGACAGGCCGCGCTCGGCCATTTGCTGCACTGACTTCACTACCTCGGGATGCGCATGACCCGCGATCAGCGGCCCCCACGAGCCGACGTAATCGATATACACATTGCCGTCGGCGTCCCATATTTGCGACCCGCGCCCGCGCTTGATGAACAACGGCGTGCCGCCCACCGAGCGAAAAGCCCGCACCGGCGAATTCACACCACCGGGAATCAACAGTTGCGCGTGATTAAACAGCTTTTGGCTTTGTTTCATCGGGCACCTTAACCTTATCAAACAGCGCATTGAATTGGCGCGCGGCCGCCGTGATGTCCGGCGCGCCAAACAGCGCCGTGATCACCGCCACGCTATCCGCGCCGGCGCTGATCAGCGTAGGCGCGTTCTCCGGCGTAATGCCGCCGATAGCCACCACCGGCACACCGAACTTGCGCTTGGCTTCGGTGAGTATGGTGGGCGTGGAGCGCACCGCGCCCGGCTTCACCGTCGACACAAAAAAACTGCCGAAGGCGATGTGATCCGCGCCTTCGGCCAGCGCGCGCTGGGCGTTTTCCAGCAGGCGATAACACGTGGCGCCGATCAGTTTGTGCGGCCCCATGCGTGTGCGAGCCGTCGGGATGGACCCATCTTCACGGCCCAGATGTACACCATGCGCATCGATCTCCATGGCCAATTCAACGTCGTCATTGATAATCAGCGCGGCGCCGTGGGCACAGCACAAGGCATGCAGGGCGGAAGCCTGATAGCGGCGTAGCGCGCGATCCGTGCTCTTGTCGCGATACTGCACCACGCGCGTACCGCCTTCCAGCGCCGCGCGCACTTGAGCCGCAAGGCGCGCGCTGTCTTCGGTCTGTGGCGTTACTGCATAGAGGCCGCGAATCTGTTCTGCGGGCGTCATGTGGATTCTTTCCCCTCCGGTTGTTCTTTGCGTTCCTGGTGTTCGTCGCGTTCATTGGGGGCGCTTTCGTTATCTTCCCGTGCTTCCTGGGCTTCCTCACGCGCCCAGAACAGCCGGTCAGGAATATGCTGGCCCATGCCGGCGCGAAACCCGGCCTTCAAAGTCTGCCAAGTGTATTCCTGCGCGTCTTTCACGGCTTCCGCCATCGGCAGGCCATTCGCAATCGTCGCTGCAATCGCCGAGGCCAGCGTGCAGCCCGAGCCATGATATTGCCCCGGCAGGCGCGGCCACGATTCGGTGCTGACCACGCCGTCTTCGCCGTAAAGCGTGTTAATGACCTGCTGCGTGTTCTCATGCGTGCCGGTTATCAGGACGTACTCACAACCGGCCGCGATGATGCGAGTGGCGCATTCAATCAGACCTGGGTCGTCTTTGTCATCGCGCTCATCGAGCGCCAGACGCCGTGCCTCCATGCTGTTGGGCGTGATGATGGTGGTTTGCGGAATCAGCAACTCGCGCATGGCGATCAGCATGTCGTCGTTGGCGAGCTCGTCGCCGCGGCCGCTCGCCAGCACCGGATCGAGGATCAGCGGAATTTCCGGGTAATCCGACACCACTTCGGCAATCGCGGAAATATTATCCACGCTGCCCATCACGCCGATCTTGAACGCTGCCACCGGCATGTCTTCCAGCACACAGCGTGCCTGATCGATGATCCAGTCGGAATCCATCGCGAACACGTCGTCAACGCCCATGGTGTCCTGCACCGTGATCGCGGTAATCACTGACAGCGGATGGCAGCCCATGCTCGCAAGCGTGAGAATGTCCGCCTGCATGCCCGCTCCGCTGGTCGGATCGGTGGCGGAAAACACCAGCACGATGGGCGGCGTTGCAGGCGAAGTATTCGATGGCGAAGTGGGCATGCAGGCACCCGCGCGTCAACCGCCGCAGGATCGTTTAAAATCCCATTTTAACGTGTTTCCTTCCTCAACTCCGCGCGTAGCACCGCGCGCAACCCTGCATCGCCGCTCATGACTGAATCAACAACGCAATATAAATCGTGGATGTGCCTGATCTGCGGCTGGATTTACAGCGAACAGGACGGCGTGCCCGAAGAAGGCATCGCGCCCGGCACCAAATGGGAAGACGTGCCGATCAACTGGACGTGCCCCGAATGCGGCGCGCGCAAGGACGATTTCGAGATGGTGCAGATCTAGTCGTCAACCTTTAACCGGAGACCTGCGATGAGAATGTTGCACACCATGATCCGCGTCGGCGATTTACAACGCTCGATCGATTTTTACACGCAGGTGCTGGGCATGAAGCTCCTGCGACAGAAGGAATATCCCGAAGGCCGCTTCACCAACACCTTCGTCGGTTACGACGACGAAACCAGGGCCGCCGTGCTTGAACTCACCTACAACTGGGACACCAGGTCGTACGACTTGGGCAGCGGCTACGGCCATGTTGCGATTGAAGTCGACGATGCCTACAAAACCTGCGAGGAAATCAAAAAGCGCGGCGGCAAAGTTACGCGCGAAGCCGGGCCGATG
>SYEN01000216.1 GCA_005800795.1 Burkholderiales bacterium
AATTTTTTGGTCAGTGTTTGTGTTTCATGCCACACAACGAACCGATGCCCAAGCCCTTGCAGTCCTTGGTGAGCTGTCCGTGGCAGGCCTTAATACCCTTGCCTTCGTCCAAGCACTTGGCAGCGGCGGTATGCGCGTCAGCCATGGCACGGTGATCGGCAATGTCTTTCTGAATTTGCGCCGCAGTGTGCCCGCCATCTGCTTTTTTACCCTTGTCCTGCGCCAGCGCGGCGCCCGCGCCCAGTGCGATGGTAATCACGGCCATCATCCAATGCTTCTTCATGGTTATGCTCCTTTTTAGTAGTTTTGACTTTGACGCTCAACCCCGCGCCAGGGTTCCTGCGATATCCGTGCGATAGGCGCGCCACGCGGGAATCAGCGCCGCCACCACGCCTACACCTGCAGCCAGCGCGAGCACCCACCATTCGCTGTTGATCCACGTCCAGCCGGTGACGGAAACCTGTTGCGCCAGACGTAGGGCGTGCCCCAGCACTTCGGTGAGCGCGTGACCCCCGGCAATGCCCAGCACGCCGCCAATCAACGCCAGCAACAAGCCCTCGAACAACAACAGCAACAGCAGCGTCCCCGGCCGCGCGCCCAGCGTGCGCATCACGGCCAGGTCATAGCGGCGTTCATTCAAGGCATTGTAGAGCGCAATAAACACCGACAGCCCTGCGCTGAATACCAGCACCAGCGCAAAGCCGCGCAGCACATCGACGCCCACGCCGATGATGCTGAAGAGCCGCGCCGTTTCGTACGCGGGAGAGGCCGCCTGCATCGCGGAGTTGTTGTTCACGTAGCGCGGCAGGATAGCCGCCGCGACGGGCGAAGCGTATTGAATCAGCAGCGCGGTGTATTCCTTTTCCTCGTCCTTCAACTGGTTTGCAATGTCGTTGATGTCCTTGATATCGTGATGCGACGCGTGCATCGCCCACACACTTTCGACACTGCACAACACCACGCGATCCAGCACCGAGCCGCTGGGTTCCAGTATCCCGACCACGGTGTAAGGGTGCTCTTCGTGTACTTCGCCCGCTTCGCCCAGCCCGTGCGAGCCGTGAAATTTGTTGCCGAGTTTGAGATTCATGCGCTTGGCCACGTCCGCACCGATCACCGCCTCCAGCGTCTTTTCCCAACGCTTGCCCTGTGCGACCTTGGCGCCGTAGTGATCCAGGTAGGCGTGGGTGGTGCCGACAATGCGTGCGCCCTTGTAACTGTCGCCCAGCGCCAGCGGGATGGCTTTTTTCACTGCGCGGTGTTTACTGATTTCCTGTGTCTGTTTGTACGGAATGTTTCCGGTCGGCACATCGAGGTGATAAATGCTCGACAAAATCACCTGCATTGGGCTGCCCTTGGCGCCAATCACCAGGTCTATGCCTTGTGCGTCGCGCCGCATGCGTTGATCGAGCTGTGCAGTGGTGAGCAGCAACAACACGATGGTGGCGATACCCAGCGCGAGCAACAGAATGTTGAGCAGGGTGTTCAGGCTGCGCGCTTTAAGGTAAGCAAGGCTGATGGTGGCGAGATTCATGCCGCCCCCTTCAACGCGTACTGATTGGGTACCCGCGATTTGATGCGTTGATCATGTGTGGCGATCACCAGCGTCGCGCCGCAGGCCTTGGCCTGATTGAGCAGCAAATCCAGTACCTGCACGCAACGCTCGTCATCGAGGTTGGAAGTCGGCTCATCCGCCAGCAATAACTTGGGTTTGTTCACCACCGCGCGCGCCACCGCCACGCGTTGCGCCTGGCCGTGTGACAGCTCATGCGGCCGGGCATTTGCCTTGTCCGCAAGATCGAGGCTCGCCAGCACCTCACGAGCGCGCGCCGGGTTTTGTGTTTCACCTGCCATGTATTGCGCTAGCAGCAAGTTATTCATCACGGTCAGGCTATCGATCAGATGCAGCCGCTGCAACACAATGCCGATGTTTTTACCGCGAAAACGGTCCATTGCTGACGGCGACAGCGCGCTAATATCCTGATCCGCCACGGCAACTTGCCCCGACGCCGGCCGCAAAATACCCGCCAGCACGTGAAGCAGCGTGGTTTTGCCACTGCCCGACGGCCCCAGCATCAGCCACAGCGCACCCTGCTGGGCCTGCCATTCCGGCACGTTCAGTACCGGCTCGCCGTCATAGGCATGTTGAACATCGTGCAACGAAAACATGGTGTTGTATTCGTGCTTCCTGGGAGTGGATGATGCCGCGCATTCTACTGGCTATTTTTGACTAAAGGGCGGCGGCGGGCGCCGCTGGAGCCTTTGCCCCCGTTACGCACATGGCCAGTCCTTCTTCAAACAACTTTTGCGGCAACTTGATACCGATAAATACCATGACGCTTTCGCGGTCTTCGTTTTTGCCCCACGGCGCGCCGTCGTCCGCCGAAAACAGCATGTGCACGCCCTGAAAGATGGTGCACCGCGATTTACCCGCGATATGGAGTATCCCCTTGTAGCGCAATAACTCCGTGCCGTAGGTCTTGAGCAATAGATCGAAGAACAGCTCCAGCTTGGCCAGTTCAAACGGTCGCTTGTCGCGATACACAAACGAGCCGACATCGTCGTCGTGCTCGTGGCTCACGTCCTGCAGAAACTGCGGCTCGATGGCGAGTATGGCATTCAGGTCAAAACCCTTGATATCGAGAACATCCGCGATCTCGGTTTGGCCAAAATGCACCCGCTTTACCGGCGCGCGCGGGTTCATTTTCTTCAGCCGCGCTTCCAGTGCCGCGGCTTCCGGCTCGCTGATCAGGTCGGTTTTCGACAATAGGATACGGTCGGCGAAGCCCACCTGCTCCTGCGCCTCGTGATGGATGTCGAGTTGCTGCGGCGCGTGTTTGGCATCCACCACCGTCAGAATGGCATCAATACGATAGTCCCGGGCAATCTCGTCTTCCACAAAAAAGGTCTGCGCCACGGGTGCCGGGTCGGCCAAGCCGGTGGTTTCAATCACCACCCGCTCAAAGTTGAATGTGCCCGCCTTGCGTTTCTCCGACAGCGAACCGAGGATGCGCACCAGATCGCCCCGTACCGTACAGCAGATGCAGCCATTGTTCATCTCAACGATTTGCTCGTCGCGATCCTGCAGCAAAATCTCGTTGTCGATGCCGGCTTCGCCAAATTCGTTCTCGATCACCGCGATCTTCTGGCCATGATGCTCCTTGAGAATGCGGTTGAGCAGCGTGGTTTTGCCGCTACCCAGAAAGCCGGTCAGGATGGTGACGGGAATGAGGGTCTGCGTCATGAGTGGTCCTTCATCATTGCGTTGTGTTGGCCGTCGAGTCTATTAGCCACACCCAGCGGATAATACGGTGACCGGCAGTTTGTCGGCATCAGTGGGCATGCAGCCACAGGTGTGGCACGGCGATTGTCGCAATGCCCAGCAGAATCAGTGCGGTCTGCCACGCGATACTGCGGGCGTCGTTGTGATGATTCAGTTGCGGGATCAGGTCGGCGGCGGCAATGTAGATAAAACTCGCCGCGGCAACGGTCACCACGTAGGGCACTGCATTCTTGGCATCGCCCAGCGCCAGATATCCCACAAGCCCGCCGATCACCGCCGTGAGCGAGGAGGCGGCATTCAGCAGCAGCGCCTTGCGGCGGCTGTATCCGGCGTTGAGCAGCACCATGAAATCGCCGACCTCCTGCGGTATCTCGTGGGCGACTATCGCCGCCGTGGCCGCGATTCCCAGTCCGGTGTCGGTCAGGAACGCAGCGGCAATCAGCACGCCATCGACAAAGTTGTGCAGGCCGTCGCCAATCACGATTAACACACTCGCGCGGTGCTGCGGCGTGTGCCCTGGCGATTCGTGGCGGTGACGCCAGAGCGCGGCCTTCTCCAGCAGAAAGAACGCCAGCATGCCTGCCAACAGGGTGGCAAACAGGCCTTCGATGCTGTCTGCTTGTGACAGGGCTTCGGGCAAAAGGTGCAGAAACGCCGCGCCAAGCATCGCGCCCACGGCAAAACTGATCATGCGGGGCACCCACGCCGACAGCAGGGTAAAGGAAGCGGCCGCGGCCAACAGCAAACTCAGTACGCCGCCGCACAGCGTGCCGGCGAGGATCCAGCCTAGGGTAGGGTCGATCGGGATTCACCTTGTGCAATTCAGTTGCATTTGTGGGCAAGCCTTGATTGTTCAAGGACGAGCCGCAATGTTCAGTGGTGGTGACGCGCGACCGTACGGGGCTTTGAAGCCGGTACGCAACCCGCGCAGAGGCCCTTGATGGTCAACTCCACCTGCTGCTGCTTGTAGCCAACGGGGAGTTTGACAGCGGGTTTCGCACCGGCTTCTTCGAGACAGATGACCTCGCCACAGTCACTGCACTGAAAGTGCGCATGCGGCCCGGCGTGCGCGTGGGAAGCCGCGTTAAAGCGCCGCACGCGGTCATCACCCGCGATCTTGTGAGCAAGGTGGTTATCCACCAACCATTCCAGCACGCGATAGACCGTAACCCGATCCACCTCGGCAGCGCGCGGCAGACGCGCCTCCACTTCCGCATGGGTCAGCGCACGCTCGGCCGCGAACAGCACCGCCAGCACCATAACGCGCGGGCGCGTCATGCGCGCACCGGTGCTGCGCACCGCCTCTTCCGCCAATCCGATTTTGTCCGTGGCCATGCCTCTGCCCCCCCTCTTTGCGTCATTAAAACACACGAGGCCACCCGGCACCAAGCCCGAGTTGGAATTACGCAATAAAAACAATAGGTTACCTAAATCAGAAAAAATGCTGTCAGGCCTTACGGCCCGGCTGCCAAGGGAGAGACGAAGCAATTACACCAGCGTTTGATACCACGGCACGGGAGAGTCATACCGCACCTCAAGCGCAATTACCCCATGTACATTTCATCACAACCACGCCATTAGTGCAATTGTGTTGCAATATTCGAGCGCACATCAGTGCGGCAGGCGACGCTGTCGCGCCCCGCTCAATAGAATGTGCTCGACCGGCGTAGCACTGTACCCATGACTTTACAAATCGGCCATCGCCCAAATACCCACCCATAACATCAACGCGCCATAAACCTTTGGCTGCCCGCCAGCGTGTGAGACACAACGGTGTGACGTGAAGCGCCAGGCGGTCAGCACCGTGCGAGGTTATGGCCGAGCACGACCCGCGGGACTGGCTATGACGTCAATGCCGATTCCTGTGTAACAGGTGCTAAATCCTGCCCCAATACGCCGGTCAACATCTGGTAAACGAAGTTAGGGTCGAGATCACGCACAATGAACACCAGCACAGAATGCCGATCCTCGTTAGGCCAGGCGTTGAGACTGATCAATGGATAGATCACATGCTGCACCGCATGCAACACCATCGGCAGCGCTTCTCCCCTGATGTTGAGCAACCCTTTGATACGCAGGAGGCGTTCGCCTGCAAGCGAACTCATCACCTTTAGCGCGCCCAGCACACGTCCCGAAACCAGCGGTTCCTGGAAACGCAGCACGAACGAGTGCACGAGTTCATCGTGTGCAGCCTCGGACTTGTGCATTGA
>SYEN01000217.1 GCA_005800795.1 Burkholderiales bacterium
AGCCGCCACCACCAGCAACGCGTAATCAATGCCGCAAACGCCGGCGAGCATGTTGCGAACAAAGCGCTCGTGACCGGGCACGTCGACAAAACCGATGAGTTCGCCGTTGGGTAAAGGCAAATAGGCAAAACCCAGATCGATCGAGATTCCGCGCGCCTTTTCTTCCGGCAGGCGGTCGGTATCCACACCGGTGAGCGTTTTCACCAGCAGCGTTTTGCCGTGATCGATGTGCCCCGCAGTGGCGACTATCATAGAACGCCTAGCATAAGTATTTTTTTTAAACCACTATTTAAAGCCGCAATTGTTTTAATTGTGCGACGAATTCGCGTTCGTGATCTACACGATCCAGACAGCGAAAATCCAGCACGAACGCCCCTTCGCGGATATGCCCGATCACTGGCACCGGCATTGCGCGAAACGCCTGCGAGAGTTTATCCGCGAACGAGCGTGCCGCTTTGCCGGTTGGTGTCATTGCTATGCCCGCGCTGGGCAGCGAATCCACTGGTAACGAGCCGCTGCCGATCTGGCTGCCAGTGTCCACGATTTTTGCGTCGGCCCTGGTTACGAGCGCAGTCACTGCATTTTGCAAATACGGCAACACGCGTTCGCATTGCTCGCGAATCTCCGCACGCGTCCGGGTGAGCAATCGGATGGCGGTGACTTCCTCGCGCAGTTTGTCGGGGTTGGTGTACAGCCGCAGCAGGGCATCGAGCGCGGCCAGTGTCATTTTGTCCACGCGCAACGCACGCTTCATCGGATTTTTGCGAATACGTGCAATTAAATCTTTTTTGCCGACCAGCAAGCCCGCCTGCGGCCCACCGAGCAATTTGTCGCCGCTGAAAGTCACCAAGTCTGCACCGTTGGCCAGCGCCTCACGCGGCGTGGGTTCATGCGGCAAGCCGTAATCCTCAAGATTCACCAGCATGCCGCTGCCCAGATCCACGATATACGGGATGCCGTGCTCGTGCGCAAGTGCGGCGAGTTCGACTTCGGGCGCCGCAGCCGTGAAGCCCTGCACCGCGTAATTGCTGGTGTGCACCTTCATGATGGCGGCGGTGCGCGGCGTGATGGCTTCGGCGAAATCCTTCAAATGTGTGCGATTGGTGGTGCCGACTTCGACCAGCTTCACGCCTGCGCGCTTCATGATGTCGGGGATGCGAAAGGCACCGCCGATTTCAATGAGCTCGCCGCGCGACACAATCACTTCCTTTTTGGCGCCGAGCGAGTTGAGCGCCAGGTACACTGCGGCAGCATTGTTGTTGACCACCACCGCACCGTCGCCACCGGCGAGTCTGGTGATCCATTTTTCCACGTGCGTGTCGCGCTCGCCGCGCGCCCCGCCGCCAAGATCAAATTCCAGATTGACCGGACGCGTCATCGCAATCATCACGGCATCGGCGACCGATTGCGGCATCACGGCCCTGCCCAGGTTGGTGTGCAGCACCGTGCCGGAAAGATTGAACACCGGGCGCAGCGAGGGCCGGGTCTGTTTCTCCAGCGATGTTTTGCAATCGGCAATAAAGTGTGCTTCGTCGAATTCGAAAGCGCCGGCGTTCTGCGCGAGCTTCTCGCGTTGCCCCTGCAACAGCGTGCGAATGGTATCGGTGGTCATTGCGCGCCCGAACTGCGATACGAGCGCAGCGACCGGCCCGCTGCTCAGCAGCCGGTCAACCGAAGGTAGCGCGCGACGCGCGGCTGGGTCCGGATTCACCATGAGGGCGAACACGCCGTAGCGGACAGAAGCGCTTTGAGATTGCGCGCGAGCATGATAGCAGCGAAGCCGGTGCCGTGAAGGTTGAGGAAGGCCAATTTTAGCGTAAAGCCCGGCGCGCATGCTATTCTCAAAACAGCCATCTTCAGCCTTGTTTTCACGGGAGCCGTTAATTCATCATGTCTGCTATCCCATCTTCCAAAGAATCCGCCTACGATGTCGTGTGGCCCCTCGGCAAACCCGCCTATGCCGCGCGCGCCCCCAATCAGCGCGTGGCTGATCTGTCCAACAAAGTCATCGGCGAAACCTGGGATTATCTGTTCCGCGGCGAGGAGTGGTTACCGATTCTGCGCGAGGAACTTGCCCGGCGATATCCGGGCATTCAATTTGTCACCTACGACACCTTCGGCAATCTGCACGGCCCCAATCAGCGTGCGCTGGTCGGCAAAGTGCCGGCATTGCTGAAGGAACACAAAGTCGATGCGGTGATATCCGGCATAGGCGCCTGAGGCGCGTGCACGCCCGCCGTGTTGCGGGCGAGTGCAGCGGTGGAACGCGAGGGTGTGCCCACCGTATCGATCATCTCCAGTGGCTTTCTCAGGCAAGCCGCGGTGGTGGCGAAGGGCTTGGGCTTGCCTGATATGGCGATTGCGGAGTTCCCCGGCGTACCCATGACGCAAAGCAAGGAAGAATTGCGCCGCCAAGTCGTCGAGCTGCTACTGCCGCGCGTGATCAAAGGTTTGTCTAAACCCATCCAACGGGGTGAGCCGGAGCGCGAAGTGCTGCTGCCGCAGCCTGAAGAAACCGTGATGAGCGGCACGCTCGACGAGATTAACGAATATTTTCATGAACACAACTGGTCGGACGGCATGCCAGTCGTGCCGCCGACCCTGGAACGCGTGCGCAAATTTTTGCAGTTCACCGCGCGTGATCCGAAGGAGGTGATCGGTGTGTGCCCACCGGCCAATCGTGAAGCGACGGTATGGAACGTGGCGGTGAATGGCGTGATGGCGGGTTGCAGGCCGGAGTACATGCCGATCCTGCTGGCGATTGTCGAAATCATCTGCACGCCCGACTATAAAATCGAGGATGCCGGTTCCACGCCCGGCTGGGAATCGTTGATCGTGGTAAACGGCCCCATCGTCAAGGAACTCGGTTTCAATGCCGGCCAGGGCGTGATGCGCACGGGCAAGCAGTCAAACACCAGTGTCGGGCGTTTCCTGCGCATGTTTATTCGCAACGTCGCGGGCTTTACCCATGCGCCCGACGGCGCGGACAAGGGCAGCATCGGCCAGAGTTTTCTGGTGGCGATGGCGGAAAACGAAGATGCGGTGGCCGATATCGGCTGGCAGCCCTATGGCGTGGATCGCG
>SYEN01000218.1 GCA_005800795.1 Burkholderiales bacterium
AGCGGGCTCGTAGGCAAAGCGGTAAATGGCGGCGTCCAGGAAGAACGCCTGATGCGCGAATGGCTGAGCGAAACCCGCGCCAACGCTGTGCGCGCCATGGTATTGACGCGTACCGAAGACGCGGCACTGGCGGAAATTCTGACGCCTGCGCTCAGCGCCGCCACTCAGCGTATATCCACGTCACAAAAGCGCGTGGAACAATCACTGTCTACAGACGAAACAAAAACGCTGTTTGCAGTTATCAGCGAGAAACGCCAAGGGTATCTGACGGCGCGCGCCGCTGCCATGGTAAGCCGCAAGGCAGGCAATATTGCAGAAGCGGCCCGTTTTGTAGATTTGCGCATGATTCCGGCCATCGACACTTATGTCGTGGCCATTCAGGCGCTGGTTGATGCTGAAAAAACTCTTGTCGACCAAAATGGCCTGCAGGCCATGTCCCGTGCAAAATCGGGGCAAATCATGTTTGTGACTGCCGCCCTGCTCATTCTGGTCCTCGCCGTGGCGATCCTCTTCTGGATCATCATCAGCATCACGCGCCCGCTGCTCAAGGCGCTAAAAATCGTCGAAGCTGTATCCAGCGGCGATTTGTCACGCCCGATACGCACCAGTTCAACCGGCGAGGCTCGGCGCTTGATGATCGCGCTTGAAACCATGCGCAGCACGCTGTCTGACCAAGTGCGCGCCATCCGCGATTCAGCCGACGCCGTGGGCATCGCTTCTCGTGAAATCGAGGACAGAAACCAGGACCTGTCGCGCCGCACGGAAGCGCAAGCCTCGGCGCTGGAAGAAACCGCAGCAAGCCTGGAGCAATTGACCGCAACTGTCAAAAACAACGCGGACAGCGCCAGCACAGCGGACCGGCTTGCCGTCGATGCTTCGGCTATCGCGGCACGCGGGGGCCAGGCGGTGAGAGGTGTGGTGCGCACCATCGCGGATATCTCCGCCTCGTCGGCAAAAATAACCGACATCACCGGGGTGATCGACCAGATTGCCTTTCAAACCAATATCCTGTCCCTCAACGCTGCCGTCGAAGCCGCGCGTGCCGGCGAACAAGGCCGAGGCTTCGCCGTGGTCGCCTCGGAAGTACGCGAGCTGGCACTCCGCTCCGCTGCTGCCGCCAAGGAAATCAAGGCACTGATCGCCGATTCGGTGAATCGTGTCGCTGCCGGCGTGAATGAGGCTGAAGGCGCGGGCAAAACCATGGACGACATAGTGGCCGCCGTAAAACGGTTAGGCGAAATGAATTCCACCATAGCCATCGCAAACCGCGAACAATTTGCCGGATTGGAGCAGATCGGCAGCGCGGTAACGCATATCGATGCCACAACGCAGCAAAACGCCGCGCTGGTCGGGGAAACCGCCGCGACGGCATCGAATATGTCAGCTCAGGTGCTCGCGCTCGAGGGGCTGGTAAACCGCTTTGTGCTGGATGGTGCAGCGTTTTCGCCAAGCCCGCTTACCCGTGTTGCTCCAGCGCCTGATTTGATGCAACCACGCATTGCGAAAACGCGCTAGAGCAAATTTACGACCCGCCTGCTGCACGGCAGCATGGCACACGGGGATCAAGCCGGCCGGACAACCGGTGTTTCAGCGCAGAGGATCGCCATCCGCGGGCACGTCCACTTCAAACGCGTTGGCGATACCGGACACGAACACAAAGAAGTTAAGCGTCGCCGTGAGCTCCACCAACCACTGCACCCCGTGCCGCTGGTTGAGCACATCAAACAGCGTCTTGTCCGCACGGTGCGTGCGGGTGAGCTGCAATGCGTAGTTCATCACGTCGCGTTCGTTTTCCGGCAGCTTCGCGGGATCCCCTCTCGCACGAATATGATCGATGAGGTTTTCGCGTATCTTGTGCTTACGCGCCTGCGCCACCTGCGCTGCCCACACGTAGGGCGCGTCGCATTCGCGCGCTGCCGCAAGTATCGCCACAAAACGCAAGCCCGGTTCAACGATGGTATCGTCGCGCACAAAACCCACCATCGGCGCCAGCAGTTGCGCCAGCCCTGGGCTGTGCAGCAATACGCTGAACGGCCCACGAATGTGGCCAAAAATCCTGAGTACGGCGTCGGCCGCGGCATGATGCTCCGGCGCGAGATCGGCCTTGGCAGTGATGGGCTTGGTGCGGGGCATGGCTGTTTTCCTTTCAGCAATAACACAATGGGGGTCACCGCCAGTGTATACCGCAACCTCGCCTGCCATGAAAAAACCGGCTGCCTTTCGGCAGCCGGCTGTTAGCGCCCACTCGTGGGTCAGGTGGGCTTGCGTTCGGCGTGCATGGGGCAATCCGCCCCCGCGCCGCGCTGTGCACCCTTGCCATGATGCCCCTCGCTGCCGTGACGCATGGATTGCATGCGCCCGTGCATACCACCGCGCCCCATGCCGTGTGAACCGGCTTGACCCGTGGCGGCTTGCGGTTCAGGGCAGTTCGCGCCTGCGCAAGGCGTGTTCTGTCCGTGGCGGTGGCCCGCAGGATCGGCCAGCAAAGGCGTGCTGGCCAGCGCCGCAGTGGCGAGTGTTGCACCCAACAACAGTTTCTTCATCATCATAGTCTCCTTGAAAGTGATTGATGTGTTCGACTCCTGTAGCGGCACACAGTCAATACGGCTCGAGAAACGTTGACCCGAATCAAACGCGCACCGCCACCCTTGTCAATACAGATAGTCAGGGTTGGTGCAGGGTTTTCAAGGCGAAAATGTGTAACGGTTGGTAACAGCGTGAGCTGTCAGCTCTTGAACTTCAGATGCTGCTTGATGGTGGCCATGCTGGGGTTATTGACCAGCAGTTTGCCGTTAACGGTGAACGTTGGGGTACCCACAGCACCTCCGGGCATGGCGGCAACGTTGAGCAAGGCGTTGAACTCCTCCATGCGTGCTGCATCGGTATCGACAAAATACTCGTTGAACGGGATGCCCGCCGCAGTCAGCCGTTGACGCTTTTCAACGCAATAGCCGCAGGTGGTCAGCGAATACATTACCACGCGATTGCCCGGCGCGAGTTGATCTGCGATATTGGCTTCGGCCATGTCGGGCGCGAGCAAAAAGCGCGTGCCGTAGTAAAGCGCACCGATAACAATCAGGTATTTGAACAGTCTGCCCATTTACGCAACTTTGCCGTGTTGTCATTGCAAACCACCAGTTTACGCAAGTGGCGTTACTTCACGGTTTCGATTTCAGTCACCTGATAACCGCCGCTGATTTTTTCAGCGTTAAACCGAATTTTGTCGCCGGTATTTACCTTGTCCAGCAGCGCGGTGTCTCTCACCTGAAACACCATGGTCATCGGCGGCATGCTCAGGCTTTCAATCGGGCCGTGACGGATGGTGAGTTTTTTCGCGTCTTTGTCGATGCGGCGTACTTCGCCATCGGCCATCGCGGTGGTGCTGGTTTTGGACTGCGCTGCAGCGTGGTCGGCGGCTGGTTTCTGCGCGTAGCCCATCTGAGGCAGTGCCAATGCCAGTGTGGCGGCGAGTGCGAGTGTGACTTTTTTCATGATTTTACCCTTTCATTGTCGGTTGGGCCCGGTGTAGCGGGCATAAGTGCTATAACGTCCATCCCTGCCTACCAGGAGTACAGCGTAGGGATCATTTACATCAGCCTCCATGCCGGGCGAGCCGCGTGGCATGGCGGGCACGGCAAGCCCCAGCGCCTGCGGCCGCTCGCGGATGAGCCGGGTGATTTCGCGCGCGGGCACGTGGCCTTCGATGACGTAACCGTCGATCAACCCGGTGTGGCACGAGGCGAGCGCGTCGGGCATGCCGAGGCGCTTGCGCTGCACACCGGGGTCTTTGACCGGAACAGGCTTCACACGGAAGCCACTGGCCGTGAGGTGCTTCACCCACGCCCCGCAGCAACCTCAATCCGGGCTGTAATAGACGGTGATTTCCGCCGCCGCCTTGCCGTTGGCGAGCCCGTTCGTACTCGCCAACAGGGCGATACCACCCGCGATGTGTTGCAGTGACTTGCGTCGTGTGTTCATGCATTTCTCCTTTGCTGGTCGCCCACCTTACGCTCACTTGACTATGACCTTGCCAATCATGCCCGCCTCGAAATGTCCAGGCACCAGGCAGCCATAGAAAAACTCACCGGGTTTGGTGAATTGCCACACCATTTGTTCCGATCTGCCGGGTTTGACATGCGCCATGTAAGGTTCGTCGTGTTCCATGTTGGGGTGTTTTTTCATCAGCTCGGCGTGCTCTTTCAATTCCTTCATCGTGCCGATCACCATTTCGTGCATCACCTTGCCCGAGTTTTTCACCGTAAAGCGCACGGTATCGCCGCGCTTCACGGTGATTTCCGCCGGCGTGAAGCGCATCTTGTCGCTCATATCAACGGCGACAGTTCGCGTGGCTTTTTTCGGGTCTCCCTCTCGCCCGAAGGCGTGTTCCTCGGTGCTGATTTTGTGTTGGGCAGATTTATTGCCATGCTTGTCGCCATGCGCCCAAGCGACAGCGGGCGCAAGGGATGTGGCCATAAAAAATATAAGTATCTGATTTAAAACAACTTTTTTCATAACTTTCCTCCCTGCCTCAATGTTTGTGATTCACGGGTTTTCGTGCGCGCACTTCGACTGCCGCAGGTTTGGCGGACGCTGGCGCCGCAGAGGCTGGTGGTGCGGCGGGCCGCTGCGTTACCGGAGTCGCGC
>SYEN01000219.1 GCA_005800795.1 Burkholderiales bacterium
AAGACCACCACGTTGCGCCGTGCGCTGGGTCTCACGCGGCCGGACAGCGGTGACATCACGGTGCTCGATCATGCGGTGCCCGCACAGGCCCGCGACGCGCGCGCGCGCGTGGGCGTGGTGCCGCAACTGGATAACCTCGACCCCGATTTCACCGTGCGTGAAAATCTGCTGGTGTATGGCCGCTATTTCAGCATTGCGCGCGCGGAGCTGGAAAAACGCATTCCCGATCTATTGGAATACGCCGGCCTCGCACAGCGTGGCGATGCGCGCATTCAGGCCCTGTCCGGGGGCATGAAACGGCGCCTCACATTGGCTCGCGCGCTGATCAAAGATCCGGACTTACTGTTCCTCGATGAGCCTACCACCGGCCTGGATCCACAGGCGCGCCATGTGATCTGGGAGCGGCTGCGCCAGCTCACGCTACGCGGCAAGACACTGCTGCTGACCACGCACTTCATGGAAGAAGCCGAAAGGCTGTGCCACCGGCTGGCGATCATGGATCACGGGCGCATCATCGCCGTAGGCACGCCGCGCGAACTGATCGCTGCGCACATTGAGCCCGAGGTACTCGAAGTCTACGGCGACGGCGCGCAAGAATGGGCCCATGCCAACGGCAAAAGGCTTGCCGAGCGATGCGAGCAACATGGCGAAACCGTGTTTTGCTACGCCCATGATGCGCGACCGCTGGCCGCCGCGCTGGCGCAACTTGAAACCACTGCCGACTTGCGCTATTTGCATCGCAAAGCGAACCTCGAAGATGTGTTTCTCAAGCTTACCGGGCGCGAGTTACGGGACTGACGAATTCAGTGTACAGAGTACAGTGAGCAGTCAAGCGAGACGTCACGCGGCCACAACATACCCGTCTGCTGTTTGCCATTCACTGTTCATCTATAATTCAAATGCCTTCACTCCGTTTCATCTACGTCTGGCGGCGGAATTTTCTGGTGTGGCGCAAACTTGCCATACCGTCGATGCTGGGCAATCTGGCGGATCCGCTGCTTTACATGGTCGGTCTTGGCTACGGCTTGGGCAGCCTGTTGCCGCAAATGCAGGGCGTGAGTTACGTGGCATTTCTTGCGGGCGGCGTGGTGTGTTCGTCAACCATGTTTACGGCGTCGTTCGAGGCGATGTACTCGGCGTTCTCACGCATGCACGTTCAGCGCACGTGGGACGCGATCATCAACGCGCCGCTGACGCTCGACGATGTGGTGATCGGCGAATGGGTTTGGGCGGCAAGCAAAAGTCTGCTATCGGGTTGCGCGGTGTTACTGGTGGCCGCCGTGCTGGGACTGGTGACCTCACCGCTTGCGCTGCTGATCGTACCGGTGATTGCGCTGGCGGGGCTGACCTTTGCCGCACTGGGCTTGATCGTGACCGCGCTGTCGCCAAGCTACGATTTTTTCATGTACTACTTCACGCTGGCGATCACGCCGATGATGTTGCTATGTGGCGTTTTTTATCCGCTTGAACAGTTGCCCGCGCTTGCTCAAGTGGCGGCACAGGCGCTGCCGCTGACGCACGCGGTGGCACTGTCACGTCCGCTGATGCTCGGCACGTTCCCCACGCAAGCGGGGCTGCACGTGCTGGTGCTGGTGATCTATGCCGGTGTAAGCTTCGCCATGGCACGGCATCTGCTGCGCAGAAGAATATTGAATTAAATCAAATACTTACAATTTATGCTTTGGATCAAGGCCCTGCACATCGTATTCGTCACCGCGTGGTTCGCGGGGCTGTTTTATCTGCCGCGCATTTTAGTGAATCTGGCCATGGAGACGGACGCTGCGGCGAATGCACGCCTGCTCATCATGGCACGCAAGCTCTATCGCTTCATGGGACCGCTGGCGTTGTTGGCGTTGGGCTTCGGCATGTGGCTATGGGGCGGCTACGGCATTACCGGCGGCTGGCTGCACGCAAAGCTCGTGCTGGTCATTGCGCTGGTCGGATATCACCACGCCTGCGGCAGCTTGTTGAAAAAATTCGAGGACGGCAAAAACACACGCTCGCACGTATGGTTTCGCTGGTTCAATGAAGTGCCGGTGATGCTACTGTTATTGGTGGTGTTTTTGGTTGTGGTGAAGCCATTTTGAGCGCCGCCTCTGGGCTGGCCGCGCTGTTGTTGCTGGCATGCGTCCCGCTTTTCGCCACAACGAACGCACACGGTGAAGCCCGCATCATCGTACAAGAATCGCCGCGAGCGGGCTTTCAGTACTACGACGGCAAGGTGTTGTGGGACAACATGAAGCCGGGCGACGAGCTGACGTTGATACGTGAACCCGCCAATCCGCACGACGCCAACGCGGTGCGCGTGGAATGGAACGGCAACATGCTCGGCTATATTCCGCGCCGCGAAAACGCCGATGTCGCGCGGCAGATGGATCGCGGCGCACCAGTGAAAGCACGCATCCTCAAACTCACGCAGGCACGCAACCCGTGGCAACGCGTGCGGTTTGAAGTGTACGTCGACCTGCGCTGAACCCATGCCTGCCGAACAGTTCTTTGCCACTTGCCCACGCGGGCTGGAAGCCGTGCTCGCAACTGAACTCGCTGCGCTAAGCGCGAGTTCGATCAAAGCCGTCGATGGCGGCGTGCAATTTGCCGGTGCGCTGACTACAGGCTATGCCGCCAATCTGCATTCGCGCGTGGCGAGCCGGGTGCTTTGGCGCGTGGGCGGGGCTCGCTATCGAACGGATCAGGACATCTACACCGCAACACACACAGTCGACTGGCCGAAGCTCTTCACCGTGGAACGCACGCTGCGCGTGAACGTCTCCGCGATCAAGGCGCCGGTAAAGAGCCTCGACTTCATCACGTTGCGCATCAAAGACGCGATCTGCGATGGGTTTCGCACCCATCGCACCAGTGGCGGCAAGCGCCCCAGTATTGACACCCACGCGCCGGACGTGCGCGTGCATGCCTTTCTTACCGCCGCCGATCTCACGCTATATCTCGATTTATCCGGCGAACCGCTGTTCAAGCGCGGCTACCGGAAAGAAGCCGGTGAGGCACCGCTGCGCGAAAATCTTGCAGCGGGCATGCTGGCACTTTCGGGCTGGACGCCGGATGTCCCGCTGCTCGATCCGATGTGCGGCAGCGGTACGATTTTGTGCGAAGCCGTGCAGATCGCCACGAATCGGGCACCGGGCATCGGCCGCGCCTTTGGTTTTGAAAAGCTCGCCAACTATGACGCACCGGCGTGGGAAGCGCTGCGCAACACCGCTTATGGCGCAGAAAATAATTTAATTAAAACAATTACTTATGGATCTGACTTGCGTGGCGATGCATTGGCGCTGACTCGCGCCAACCTCGACGAACTCGATCTGCTACACAAGGTGGTGCTAAAGCAGGCAAATGTTTTTGAAATGCCCGCACCCACTGCGGCAGGCATTATCGTCACCAATCCCCCGTACGGCGTGCGGCTGGAAGACCGCGATCAACTGGCGGCGTTTTATCCCAAACTCGGCGACGCGTTGAAACAAAGATTCAGCGGCTGGACGGCGTATATCCTGTCATCGGACATGGCGCTCGCCAGACGCATCGGTCTTGCGGCCAGCAAACGCACGCCGCTTTTCAACGGCGCGCTGGAATGCCGCCTGTTTGAATACAAGCTGGTGGCGGGCAGCATGCGCAAAGTGAAGCCCGAAGTTGCACCGGGTTGAGTCGCTGCGCGCATGGCCACCAAAACCAAAAAGCCGGCGGAGTGCCGGCTTTTTGGTTTGGCGCAGCCAACGACGCCGATCACGTAATCTGCAAATGCTCGATGCCCGTCATCACGTCCTTGCCCTTGGCTTCCTTGCCTTGCAGCTTGATCGCCAGACGCAGTTCGTTGAGTGAATCGGCGTTGCGCAGGGCGTCTTCGTAGCTCACCAGCCCGGCTTCGTACAACTCAAACAAATGCTGGTCGAAGGTCTGCATGCCGAGTTCGCGGGATTTTTTCATGATCTCTTTGATCTCATGCACCTCGCCCTTGAAGATCAAGTCGGACACCAGCGGCGAGTTGAGCATGATTTCCACCGCCGCAGCACGCCCTTTGCCATCGCGTTTGGGCAGCAGACGCTGCGATACGATGGCGCGTACGTTGAGCGACAAATCCATCAGCAACTGGTGTTTGCGCTCCTCGGGGAAGAAGTTAATGATGCGATCCAGAGCCTGATTGGCACTATTTGCGTGCAATGTGGCCATGCACAGGTGGCCGGTTTCGGCGAAGGCGATGGCGTAATCCATGGTCTCGCGATCACGAATCTCGCCGATGAGGATCACGTCGGGCGCTTGACGCAGTGTGTTTTTCAGCGCGGCGTGCCAAGTCTCGGTATCAACACCCACTTCGCGCTGGGTGATCACACAGTTCTTGTGTTCATGCACGAATTCAATCGGATCCTCGATGGTGATGATGTGACCATACGAGTTCTCATTGCGGTGCCCCACCATCGCCGCGAGCGACGTCGATTTGCCCGAACCTGTGCCACCCACCATGATGACGAGGCCGCGCTTGGCCATCACCACGTCCTTCAATACCGGTGGCAGACCAAGGTCGTCGAAGTTCGGAATCTTGGCAACGATGGTACGCAGCACCATGCCCACGCGCCCCTGCTGCACAAAGGCGCTAACACGAAAGCGCCCTATGCCGCCGGGGCTGATGGCGAAATTGCATTCCTTGGTCGCCTCGAATTCCGCCGCCTGCTTGTCGTTCATCAGCGACGAAGCGAGGTCGGCCGTATGCTGCGGCGAGAGCGCCTGATTGGCCACCGGCGTCATGCGCCCGTCGAGCTTGATCGCGGGCGGAAAACCCGCGGTGATAAACAGGTCGGACGCCTTCTTCGCCACCATCGCGCGTAACAGGTCGTGCATGAATTTAACGCCAGTATCTCTATCCATCGCGATTCTCCCTGCTTCTGGTTCGGTGATGCGTTAGTTAAAGTTGTCCTTGTTGGCCGCCTTGTTGCGCGCCTCTTCCTTGCTGATCACGTTCCGGCGCACCAGATCCGTCAGATTCTGATCGAGTGTTTGCATGCCCAAACCGGCACCGGTTTGAATGGCCGAATACATCTGCGCCACTT
>SYEN01000220.1 GCA_005800795.1 Burkholderiales bacterium
CGCAAGGCCAAAATTCAGGCAGAGCGATTTCGCGTGGCCAATATGCAAGTAACCGTTCGGCTCTGGCGGAAAGCGCGTGCGGATTCTTGCTGAATCCGGCGGTGCATTTACGTGGGTTCTGGCCGGGCCGGGCTTGCCGCCCCAGCCGCGGTTGACATGCTTGCCTGCAGCGATATCTGCGTCGATGATGTTGCGGATAAAGTTGCTCGCGGGTACGGCAGGTGCTGCGGGAGTTTTGTTCTTTTCGCTCATGGTGCGCTATTTTACCGTGCGCTACGCTCTGAACGCTCCCGTCCATGGTGAATCATGGTGAGTTCCTCGGGGTCGAAGGCTGCGATAGCGTCCTCGGCAAAATCGAGAAAGGCCGCGATTTTGCCGGGTAACGGGCGTGTCTTCCGATACAAGGCGTAAAGCGGCGGGCCGCCCACGCACGTCCAGTCGCCCAGTACGCGTTTTAACTGGCCCGTGGCGATCAATGCGGGGTCAAAAAATCCGATGCGCACCAGGCCAACGCCAGCCAGTGCTGCCGCGACCAGCCCTTCGCGCTCATTGGTGACCAATGCTGATTGCACTTTTACAATTTCGTGTTCGTTGCCCCGCCAAAAGTCCCAGGTATCGAGCGGCTTGCCCGCCCACGTGGGATTCAGAATGACGCAACGGCGCTTGGCCAGTTCGCGTGGATGGGCCGGTTCTCCAGTGGCTTTAAGGTAGGCGGGTGCGCCATAGACACCGAAGCGGACTTCGCACAATTTGCGTGCGATCAAATTCGAGACCGGCGCTTCGCCCACATAGAGCAACAGATCAACACCATCGGCGTGCATCTGGATGGGGTCGGTCATCTGGCGGCATTCGACGGTGAGTTCCGGGTGCTGGCGCGTGAATTCAGGCAATCGCGGCATTATGACATGCCGTGTAATCGGGACGCTGATGCCGACACTGAGTGTTCCCTTGAGCCGTGCCCGCATGCCCGATGCCGAAGCGTCCAGTTCGGATAGCCGGTCAAGAATCTCGCGTCCGCGGCGGCAGAATTCCTCACCGTCTTCGGTCAGCTTGAGCTGGCGGGTGGTGCGATAGAACAGCGTTACATGAAAACGCTTTTCCAGAGCGGAGATGGCATGACTTACCGCAGAGGGCGTCACGTTCAGCGATGCGGCGGCTTTCGCAAAACTGCCTGCATCGGCGGCGCGCACGGCCATCTCGATTTGCCGCACTCTGTCCATGGGGATCTCCGCGCTGGTTGTAATCCGGCGCATTATTCATGAATATTGCTCATGAGTGTAGTGCCCCGCAATGTCTCGACGCTGGGGGTTGTGGTTTCTACAATGGGTCTGAATCGAAATTCAAGGAGAACACCATGCAACGCCGTCAGATCAAACTGTCTATCGGTGCCGGTTTTTGCGCGTTGCTGACGTCGTTGCAAACGCTGGGCGCCACCACTGCGCAAACCGCCAGTTACCCCACCCGGCCCATCCGCCTCATTGTTCCGGCGGGCGCCAGCAGCAACGGCGACTATCGCGCGCGGCAGCTAGCACAGAAGGTATCGGCAGGGCTGGGCCAACAGATCATTGTCGACAATCGCCCTGGTGCAAACACCATCATAGGCACCGAAGCCGCGTCGCGCGCCACCGCCGATGGCCATACCTTGCTGTTTTCGTTTCATTCGTTCGCAATCAATCCGTTTCTGTACGGCAAGTTACCCTACGAGTCGTCGAAGCAATTCGTGCCGGTGGCCGGATTCAACATTGTGCCAGTGGGGCTTTTCGTGAGTACGGCGGTGGCGGCGAATTCCGTCAAGGATCTGATTGCGCTGGCCAAGGCAAAGCCGGATGATCAAACCTGTGTATCGGTGGGCAATGGGTCGGGGCAGCATCTTTCTTGTCACCAATTCAACCGGCTGACGGGTTCGAAGGTCAGAGTCATCCACTACAAAGAGCTGGGGCAGGGCATCACGGATATCCTGGGTGGACAGATCAACACGGTGTTTGACGGACTGCCCCTGCCTTTGCCGCTGGTTAAAGCCGGCAAGTTGAAGGCGCTCGCGATATCCGGCGCGAGCCGCGTTCCATCGTTGCCTGCGCTACCAACGTTCCGCGAAAGTGGGCTGGCGGATTTTGATATGGCGTTTTGGACCGGCGTATTCGCGCCCTCGGGCACGCCGCCTATCGCGATTAACACTATCAACCGTGAAACCAATGCCGCGTTGAAAGCGCACGATATTGTGCAATCGCTGGTTGATACGGGTGGCGCGCCGCTAGGCGGATCACCGACGGACTTTGCGGCATTTGTGAAAGCGCAGTCGGAACGGTGGGGCGCCATCATCAAGGATTCCGGCGTGCGCCTGGATTGATGAATCAAACGGGAGTCGTGCCATGATACGTGCAACGAAGGTCGGCCATGTCGTGCTCAAGGTGGATCAACTTGATGCGTGCGTGAAGTTCTATACCGAAGTGTTGGGTTTTGAATACGTCAACCGGTTGGACAAACCGCGAGCGGTATTCCTGACGCTGGGCGTGCAGCATCACGACATCGCGTTGTTTGAAGTCCCCGCCACTGCCGACGCACCAAAGGCGAACCAGGTCGGGCTGCACCATCTTGCGCTGCGGGTCGATGACATGGCGTCGCTGAAAGAAGGCTTCGCCACGTTGCAACAGCACGGCGTCATGGTGGTACGTGCGGTGGATCACGGCACGACCCATAGCGTGTATTTCAACGACCCGTCGGGCAACCGGCTGGAGCTTTATTGCGATATCGGCGGCGATGGCCTTGAGCGCGCGCGCAAGCGCACCGCTCGTACCCTGGAAGGCTTTCCTGCGCTGGACTTTCGCTAATCAGCGCTAGCCAAGGTAACGCGTGGGAAGTGCTTTCTCGACGAACCCACGCCCCTTGCGTGTGACGCGCCACGCCTTCGCACGCGGCAGGCTGCTGACGGCTTGCTTGAACTTGCCATCGGCAAAGTGCAACGCCGCGCCATCGTCGGCGGCCATGCCATCCATGATCTTGCCACTGGCGACGAACTTGCGGTAGGTGGGACGGCGCAGCGGTTCGCTGTTGTAGTGCGGGCAGCTACTGCCATTGAGCAGCCCGAGGCACGGCATGGCGGTCAGCGCGACCGCCACCGAATCCGTGACGCCTTGTTCAAACCAGCAGATCGAACCTGCGCTGGCGCCACCGAGCACAATGCCTTTTTCGTAGGCCTGGCGCAGATACACATCAAGCTGCCACTCGCGCCACACCGCCAGCATGCTGCGAGTGTTGCCGCCGCCGACGTAGATGGCGTCGTGTTCCATCACAAATGACTCCAGATTACGCGGCGTGCGCGCGAACAGCGGCAGATGCGTGGGCTTGCAGTTGAATTGGCTGAAGCCCGCGTAAAAGCGCAACCGGCCCGCGTTGGCATCACCGTGCGCCGCACCGATGAAGCAGACTTTCGGCTTCTTCTTGCCGGTGAGGCCGAGGAAATACTCGATCAACAGCAGGTTATCGAGTGCTTCCGGGATAGCCGCGCCGCCGATGGCGAGGATTTGCTTTTTCATGGTTCGCTTGTTGCTTTACCTATTGTTCGATTTTCACACCCGCCTGCTTGATGACCTTGCCCCACTTCGCCACTTCGTCACGCAAGAATTGCTCGAAGTGCGCGGGTGTGCCGGCCACCGGATCGATGCCCATTTGCGTCAGGCGGTCGCGGATATCCTGGCGCTTGCCCGCGGTTTGCAGTTCGCCGCTGAGCTTGTCGACGGCAGTCTTGGGCGTGCCTGCGGGCGCGAGCCAACCGACCCAGGTGCCGCCGGTGACATTGACGCCGGTTTCGATCAGCGTGGGAATGTCGGGCGCGGAGGCGATGCGTTTGTCGGACGCCATGCCGAGCGCCTTGATGCGTCCCGCCTTCACGTGCGGCATCATCGATGACGGCGTATCCATCAGGATTTGAATCTCTCCGCCCGCGAGGGCCTGTGTGGCCGGAGCCGTGCCTTTGTAGGGCACGTGGTTTAACTTGATGCCGGTGGTGAGCATCAACAGTTCGGTGGTGAGGTGGGCGGCCGCGCCGATGCCGCTGGAGCCGAAGGCAATCGTGCCGGGCCTGGTTTTCGCCAGCGCCACCAGTTCCTTCGCATCCTTTGCCGCCAGGTTGTTGGTGGCGATCAGGATCAGCGGTGCCGTCACCAGCAGCGAAACCGGGGCGAAACTCTTGATCGAGTCATACGGCAGCTTCGGATACAGCGTCTGATTCGCCGCGTGCGCCGCAATCACCGAGGCGAGAGTGTAGCCGTCCGGCGTGGCTTTCGATGCGAGGTCCACGCCCAGAATGCTGTTGGCGCCCGGGCGGTTGTCCACCAATACGTTTTGATTGACGGCTTTGGAAACTTCCTGCGCGAAAATACGTGTGACAACATCGGTAATGCCGCCGGGCGTGTACGGCACGATCACGCGAATCGGGCGCGCGGGGTACGCCTGCTGTGCCACTGCGCTTTGCAGGGGCGCGAGCAGGCAGGGGGTGATTACCGAGAGGATAACGTAAGTATTTGTTTTAAACGACATTTTTATAACCTTTAAAAATGCTGATTCTACTCCACCCTTGCGCCGGTGGCTTTTACCACCTTGCTCCACTTGGCGACTTCTGAGCGCAAATGGTCGGCGAACAAGTCCGCGCTGCCGCCCACCGGCGTGACGCCGCTGTTGACGAAGCGCTGGCGCACATCGGGCATGCCGATGATTTTGTTGATCTCGCTGTTAAGCCGGTTGACGATTTCGCGCGGCGTGCTGGCCGGCGCCACCACGCCAAACCATACGCTGACCTCGAAGCCTTTGACGCCGGATTCATCCACCGTGGGCACTTCCGGCGCGAGTTCGGAACGCTTCATACTGGTGACTGCAATCGCCTTGACCTTGCCGCCTTTTACATGCGGCAGTACGTTGGGGGTGTTGTCGAAAATCATCATCACATGGCCGCCCACCAGATCTACCAGCGCGGGCGCGCTGCCTTTGTACGGCACATGTACGATTTGCGTGCCGGTCATCAGCTTGAACAGTTCCATCGACATATGGTTCGACGTGCCGCTGCCGGTGGAGGCGTAGTTCAGCTGGTTGGGCTTGGACTTGGCGAGAGCGATCAGTTCCTTGATCGAACTCACCGGCACCGAGGGATGCATCACCAGCATGTTCGGCGTTGCGCCCGCGTAAATGATGGCAGCGAAATCTTTCAGCGTGTCGTACGGCAGCTTCGCATACAGCGAGGCGTTAACGGCGAATGGCACCGCTACGCCCAGAATGGTGTAACCGTCGCCGGGCGATTTGGCGGCGATATCCGTGCCGATGGTGCTGCCCGCGCCGGGGCGGTTGTCGACGATGGCTTGCGCGAAGTTCGTCTCGACAAATTTCTGCGCGATGGTGCGGCCCAATGTGTCGTTGAAAGCGCCAGGCGGGAAGGGGACGATGATGCGGATTTGTTTGGCGGGGTAGGTTTGGGCCCATGCTTGTGTGGCTAGAGCTGAGCCCATAACCACCATCGTCATTCCGGCGAAGGCCGGAATCCAGTGCGTAAACACACGGCGCGAAGCGCCGGAAATTTGCGCTGCGCGCAAGCTACAACCTGAATTCTGGCCTTCGCCAGAACGACGGTAGCGGTAGACCAGCTTCAGTGGTTCAAACATAACTCGGCCCCTCAATTACAGGATGTTTCATCAAAAACTCCTCGTTTACTTCTACGCCAATTCCCGGCGCTTCCAGCGGTAGCACGCAGCCGTTCTTGTCAACAACATAAGGCGAGCTCACCAGTTCATCGCGGAACAGATTGTTGCGCGACACGTCACCTTCGAAGTAACCGCCGTTGTCAATTGACGCCAGCACATGCACGCATGCCGCCATGTTGATGCCCGTCATCGAGGTGTGCGGGTTGCACTGAATTTTGTAGGCCGAGGCCATATGAGCGATGCGCATGACCTCGGTGATGCCGCCGGTTTTGGACACATCTGGCTGAAATATCGTGATCACGTTGTCTTCGATCAGGCGGCTGAACTCAAAGCGCGTGTAATGGTTTTCGCCGGCGGCGAGTGGCACGTTGCCGTAGCGGCGCAGTTCGGCATAGGCGCGGTAATCCTGCGCGGGGAAGGGTTCTTCCAGCCAGCCCACGCCGTTGGCCTCCAGCCCCGGCATCGCGGCGCGCGAGGCGGTAATGTCGTAGCCGGTGTTGGCGTCGGTCAATATCACCAGTTCGTCACCGAAAGCCTTGCGCACGGCGGCTACGCGTTCGATATCGCGTTTGGGTGTATCGCCTATGCGCAGCTTCACCGCCTTGTAGCCCATGGCCAGCAGCGGCTGGATTTCGTCAAGCAGCTCAGACGGCGGTTGATATCCCAGCGACACACCGCCCGCGTAAGCGGGAATCGGCCGCGACATGCCGCCCAGCAGGCGGTACAGCGGCCAACCAACCGCCTTGCCGCGGATATCCCACAGCGCCTGATCGATGCCGCTCATCGCAAGGCACGTGCCAGCACCCATGCCGTGGCTCGCCAGTTGCTTGTCGTAGATTTTTTTCCATACACCCACGACATCGGCGGCGTTCATGCCCAGCGTCAGTTGCCGCAGCGTGGTGTTTACCAGCGCCGCCACCGCACCCGGCGCGCGTCCGTGATGTGATTCGCCCCAGCCCACCAGCCCGCCGGCGGTGGTGACTTTGACGATGATCGCGTCGCGCTTGACCGCGCGGCCTACGCCCAAACTAACGGAGTCTTCAGGTTTGACGGGAAATGAGGTGGGATAAGCCTTGATGTCGACGATTTTCAGATCGGGATTCGGCGGCAGCATGTGGTGTTTTCCAGCGTAGGCGGCAAAGTACGCTATTCTAATCGGTGAAGCCTGTTCACAGCGAAGTTTGGTCTGGCTCGCAGCGCATCGGCACAATGCAGTACGAACAGTACGAATAGTACGAATAGTACGATTAATACGTTAAGGGGAGAAAATTTATGCCCGGTAGAACGCATACCCGCAAACCCAAACTGCCGCCGACGCGGCCCATCAAGTCACGGCAGGATCTGGAGCGTGTGATGACGATCACGCAACGCATGCGTGCGCAGCCCAAACGCGATTCCGAGGCGGAGCTGCGATTGTTGGCGTTGCTGGCAGAAATGGACAAGTTTGAAGCGATGGACGACTCGGACGACGACGATGCCGACGCGTCGCTCTATGGCGGTCCGCGCCGGCGCTGGACAGACGACGGTGGTCGGGACGACCGATAGAAGTCTATTTTTGATCCCGCACTACTCCGGCTGAATGCCGGCTGCTTTCACCACGCCCGCCCACTTGCTGATTTCCGTCTTGATGAAGGCGCCGAAGGCCTCTGGCGTACCCGCAATCACCATACTGCCGTCACGCACAATATGTTCCACCAGTTCGGCGCGGCTCAACGTGTTCACGGCCTCCTTGTGCAGGCGCGCAACAAGCTCACGTGACGTATTCGCCGGCGCGAGCAACCCTGCCCATTGCATCGCTTCGTAATCCGGTACGCCCGCCTCGGCAATGGTCGGCGTTTCGGGCAGCGCTTTGAGCCGCGTGGCGCTGGACACGCCCAGACCGCGCAAGCGACCCGAGCGCACATGTGGCGCCACCAGCGAGAGGCTGGCTGACATCGTGGCCTCAATGCGCCCGCCCATCAAGTCGGTCAACCCGCTGTTACCCTTGTAGAGCACATTGGTGAGACGCACCATTGCCATCGCTGCAAACAACTCCATGCTGAGATGGGGTAATGTGCCGTGGCCTGCAGCAGCATACTGAATCTGCTCCGGACGCGCCTTGGCGAGCGCAATGAATTCCCGCACGTTTTTGGCCGGCAGCGACGGGTGCACTGCCAGTATTTGCGGGGTTGAAAGCACGTGCATGATAGGTGCGAAATCGCGTATGACGTCAAACGGCAGCTTTTTGTAAGTGGGCACGATGGTGGCGAGTGCGCCCGGCGCCATCAACAGGGTGTAGCCATCAGGCGCAGCCTTCGCGGCCAATTCGGTGCCGACAATGGTGCCGGCGCCCGCGCGGTTTTCCACCACCACGGATTGGTTCCAGCGCTTGGAGAAATCCTGCGCAAGCACGCGCGCGCTCAAGTCGGTACCTGCGCCCGGTGTGGTGGGCACGATGATACGCACGGGGCGCACGGGATAGTTCTCTTGGGCATGCGCGTGCAGCGATGCAACAGTCACGGTGACAAGTGCAAAAGTGATTCCGAAGATTGGTTTGCGCATGGGGCCTCCATTTCTCACAATGTATGCCGCGACGTGACGCACGGTCAACGGCTATCCAGTATTCTTGTGTTTCGTAACACGGGTTAGCCGCAGCCAGTCCCGGTGTCCAATGTCTGCCTCTGAGGAGCCAACCAACATGATCTTTCCACGCTCGTTGACGCTGCTGCTGATATTTGCTGCTTTCTCCGCCATGGCACACGCCGCCGACCCTGTATTTCCTCAGCGCCCGCTGCGCATCATAGTGCCGTTTACGGCTGGCAGCGCCACCGATGTCATCGCGCGCATCGTCATGCCGGCACTGACAGAAAAATGGAGCCGGCAGGCGGTGACCGACAACCGTCCCAGCGCAGGGGGCATCATCGCTCGCACCATCCTTGCCGAATCGCCGCCCGACGGCCATACGCTGATGGTCACCGGCTCCAACTACGCGGGCAGCATGGCGCTTTACGACAAATTGCCGTTTGACCCCGTGCGCGATATTACCGGCGTGGCGCAGCTGGGCAGCACGCCGCTGGTGCTGGTGGTCGCGCCCGGTCTCGGCCTGAAAACCGCCAAGGAGTTCATTGCCGCGGCGAAAGCCAAGCCCGGGCAATTCAACTTCGGCTCCACCGGCATCGGCAGCGGCCCGCACTATGGCGCGGCGCTTTTCAACTACACCGCGGGTATCAACGCCGTGCACGTGCCGTATCGCGGCTCGCCCGAATCGCTCACCGACCTCATGAGCGGGCGTCTGCAATACATCCTTACGCCCGTGCTGGCAGCCACCTCGCTTATCAGAAGCGGGCGCATCCTTGCGCTGGGTGTCACCACCAGCTACCGCGCACAGGCGTTTCCCGATGTGCCGTCGCTGGCTGACGCGCTGCCCGGCTTTGAATATCAAGGCTAGTACGGCGTGCTGGCGCCGTCAAAAACGCCGCGCAACATCGTGAATTTACTATCGAAGGAAATCGCGCAAACGCTGGCCCGCGCCGACATCCAGCAAGGCATCGCCAATCAGGGTGCCATCGCCAAATACGGCACGGCGGAGGCGTTCGACAAACTCGTGCACGAAGAAATCGCCACGCGCAGGAAGGTTTGGAAGGCGGCGGGGGTTAGGGTGGAGTGATTCGGTTACGTGTCCAAACAGGGATGCGTTAGGTTAGGTATTGGAATTTGGCACGGCGGTGTTAGCCGCATTCGTTGTATGTTTCCACAATACGAGTAATTTGATTAAAGCAGAAAACGGCGTTTACCAACACGTTACCATCCTCCTGCCACAGCCCAGGTGTGCGATTGGTGTCGTCTGGCAACACGGCTATGAAGTGACCAAGATGCTCGGGCAATACCCCTTGGTACATAGGCTCGTCGAATTCCTCGCGCGAACATGGAAAAGAATCTGTCAGATCGAAGCGTGCAGGTTGAAAACGATCAGGGTAGTTTACATAAGGCCATCCCTCTGCCAGGGGGCCTTTTATTTCAAGAATTTCCACGGAGTTATCAGAGATAACGCGATATTTCAAGAATCCGCCATCGTGTCGGAAAGGATGCAATAGAGGCAATCGTGTTAGTTCGGGAATGGTGAGTGATAGTCTCGAATCTCTTAGATCCAAATCGAGTATCAAGTGAAGCTGGACAGGCTCGCATGTTGGATTCACGATTTCAATCTCACGAGTATGCCCGAAGTAATGCTGGTACGACCCCTCGGCTCCGATCATGGCTTTGAAGAAATGGCCCTGACTGTGAAAGTAAGGAACCATGGGCGCGGGCCAGATCATGTGCTGCTGCCAAGAAAAATGTTCATAACACTAGATTCCTGATGGTTAAATCAGTATTCTGAATATTGACGGCTTGGATAGATGCAATCTACCAAAGTCTTCTGGTGCGGAAGCGTAATTCGCAACTACTCAATCTTATATCCGCTATCCTTAACCACCTTAGCCCACTTGTCTTTCTCCGCAGCCAGCCACTTGCCAAACTCCTGCGGGGTTTTCGCTTGCGGACGCGAGCCTTGCGAGGTGAGTTTTTCGTTGAAGTCGGGCAGGGCGACGATGCGCCTTACTTCGTTGTAGAGCTTGTTGATGATTTCCGGCGAGAGTTTCGCCGGACCGATGATGCCTTGCCACGAGCCGGCGTTGAAGCCTTCAAAGCCGGGCGTCTCGGCGATGGTGGGCACTTGCGGGAACATTGGTTCGCGTGCTTCGCTTGAGACGGCGATGAGTTTTAGCTTTCCGCTTTTCACGTGCACCCAGGTTTGCAGCACGCCCATCATCAGGAAATCGCCATCGCCGGTCATCACCGACAGTACTGAGCTTTGTCCGCCCTTGGTTGGGATGTACGTCCAGTTCACGCCGGCGCGCTGTTGCATTTGCAGCGTGGCCATGTGGATGTTGCTGCCAAGCCCCGTGGGCGCGTTGAGTTTGCCGGGGCTTTTCCTGGCAAGCGCGATCAGTTCGGGCACGCTTTTCACCGGCACGCTGGGATGCGCGCATAACAGGTAGGGCGAAAACGTCACGGTGGTGATCGGGACCAGATCGCGCAGGATGTCGAATGGCAGTTTGGTATACATGCTGGGGCTGATCGACAGATTGCCCACGTCCATGAGAGTTAGCGTGTAGCCGTCAGGCGACGAGCGCACCAGCATTTCCACGCCGATGTTGCCGTTGGCACCGGGGCGCGTGTCGGATATCACTTGCTGGCCCCATGACTCGGTGAGTTTCTGGCCGATCATGCGCGTGAGGATGTCCGAGGTGCCGCCGGCCGGGTAAGGCACGATGACGCGGATGGGTTTTGCCGGGTAGTTGGTTTGTGCGGCAGCAGTCTGCGCGAACGCGCTGGCAAAGGCCGCGATCGCGATCATCGCGAACAAGGGTCGATGCGGACACTCATGAGGCAGTTTATTGAGGGACATTATTTGCATGGTATTTCATCGTGTTGTTGGTGGGCCGTTAATCTCGTCGGGCCAAGGGGATTTTGGTCCGCGGCTTATCTTGTAAGGGATATATTGTAAGTATTTGTTTTTATTGATATTTTTATGATTCCAAATTCAGCCTCCACACTGGTGCAGCGGCAGAAACCTGTCTCGTGACGTGCCGTGCCTAATCGCTGCTGCTGCCCCCACCCCCGCCGTCAGCCCCACCGCCGCTATCGCTGCTGCCAAGGTCAATAGCGTCGCTGGCGCCGGAAATGTTGTTGCTGGTGGTGTGCTCATCGCGCGCGTGTTTTGAGCCGCTGAAGTTGCTGCTGGCTTGCGTATCCCATGAATCATTGTCGGGCGTGCAGGCGCGGCATGCCGATTCGCCATCAGCCAGCCGCAGGTGCGTGGCGCAAAAACGGCCGCCGCACTGCGCGCAGGTGCCGTCCGCCCAGCTCGTACAGGGCTTTTTCTATAACCACCAGCCGGTGGCTTGTTCGCATAGTGGCATGCGATTAGGTGTAGGGTTTCATCGGCGTTCTTAACGAGTAAAGTGTATGCGTGAAGCGGTGCGTTGTCGAACGCGCCACCTTGACCGGTTCCGATTATCTGCTTACGCTGGCGGCGAAGGATGCACGGAGCGTGCCGCGACTGATACGCTCAACACTCAACGCTCAAAGTTCATTGCACGGAAATTCACCCAAGGGGAAAAGCATGCGAACCAACACGCTCAAGCAAAAATTGAAAGACGGCAAACCGGTGTTCGGCGCGATGATTACGTTTCCATCGCCGACCATAGTGGAAATGCTGGGCTACATGGGGTACGACTGGGTGCTGATCGACAACGAGCACGGCTCGATCACGCTGGATTTGTCGGAGGACATGATCCGCGCCGCCGAGTTAACGGGTGTCGCGCCCATAGTGCGCCCGGTGGCCAATCGGCCGGATTCGATCTCGCCGTTTCTGGATCGCGGTGCATGGGGTGTGCAGGTGCCGCACGTCAACACGCGCGCCGAGGCCGAAGCTGCAGTGGCCGCCTGCAAATATTTTCCTGAAGGCACGCGCGGCATTTTCAGCCGTGGCCGTCCGGCAGAATACGGCATGAAGGAATCCACGCCGGCGTATGCCGCCAGTGCGAATGCCAACACGCTGGTGTGCCTGATGCTGGAAGAGGTCGAGGCCATCAACAACATCGACGAAATCGTCAAGGTGAAGGGCATCGACGTGCTGTTCATCGGCTCGGGCGACCTGTCGCAATCGATGGGCCATGTCGGCCAGCAAGGCCACCCGGAAGTGGTGGCGCTGATGGAAAAAGGCGTCAAGCGCATTCGCGACGCGGGCATCGTGGCGGGCGTGAGTTGCCCGGAAAACCTGGTGGCGAAATTCATGGGCCTCGGCGTGCAGTATTTTCATGGCAGTGTCGGCACCTTTGTGCAGAACGGCGGCGAAGCCTATCTCAAACACATGCGCCAATCGGCAGGCATGTAAATAATTTAATAAAATCAAATAGATATGAGTATGAGCGACAAGGACATACAGCAAGCCGGCCTGACCATCCGCAAGGAAATGTTCGGCGCGGAGGTGGTCGACAAGCGCATGACATCCGCCGGTGAATTCGGCGCGCCACTGCAAAGAATGATCAATCAGTACGCCTACGGCGAAATCTGGGGCCGCGAAGCGTTGCCGCGCAAGACGCGCAGCCTGTTGGTGCTCGCCATGATGTGCGCTGCCAACCGCCCGCACGAACTACGCATCCACCTGCGCGGCGCCATCACCAACGGCTGTACACGCGAAGAAATCCGTGAAGTGCTGCTACAGGTGGCGATTTACTGCGGCATTCCCGCGTCGCTGGATGCGCACACTATTGCCATGGAGGTGTTTGCGGAGCAGGCGTAGCGCAGGCACGGCAGATCCGGGCCGGGAAATTGACTCGGGGCCTGCAAACTGCAGAGCGCAGGCGCAAGCCTGCTGCATGTTCGAAGCGGCGCAGTAGCAGCTAGTTCACGGCTTGGCCAGGCGGGCCAATTCCCGTTTGGCGGCATCGTGCTCGATATACACAATCACCTGGGTGTCGCGCGCTTTTTCGAAATACGTTTTTGCTGTGGCGGCGTCTTTTTGCGTGAGATAGTACTGGCCGATATAGAAGTACGCCTCGCACAACGTCATGACACGTTCATCGCCGGTTTTGGATTCCGCGATTTTCAGCACGTCAGCGGGTGACAGTTTGCCGGTGAACAAGGCCAGCGCCGGACGCGGCCAGGCGCCTTGCGCGTTGGTATTGATTTCGGCTTGCAGTTTTTCCGGCAGCGGCTTGTCCAGCTGCCGAGCGGTCCATGCGTACCAGAGCATCGAGAATAGACGTGCCTCTGTGTCGCTATCAGTGAGGCTTTGTTCAAAGTCAGAAAGTGCGTCGTCAAGCTTGCCAAGGTAGAAGTGCGTCATGCCGCGCCGGTAGTAAGTCGCCGCCGGATCGGCGCCCAGCGTCAACGCGCGCGTGAAGTCGGCGACGCTTTTTTGCAGGTCGCCAAGCTTGAAATGCTGAATAGCCCGCTCGCGATAGTGGCCAGGGTTGCCATCATCAAGCGCAATGGCTTGTTCGGCGTCTTTCAATGACTCGGCCGTCTTGTCGAGATCACTGTAGGACGAACTGCGGTCCGCATAAGCCGCTGCAAGATCCTTGCCGCGCAGCTTGCCGCTGTCAATGGTGGCCGTATAACGCTTGATGCGTTCCTCCGTGCGTTGGGTGAGCCGCTGTCCCAAGCTGTCTGTCTTGGCGGCGGATGCGGAAGGTTTGGTCAGCAGGCGCTTGGGCACGACAATGACCCCGCCCATGGTTTGCAGCATCTTGCGCACGTCTGCGGCAAATCCGCTCAGATCATCGGGATTGACTCGGTTGGCCGTGGTTTGCAGGCGCATATCGTAGGCCGCATTGTTGCCGCGAAAGCGTTCGGACATGCTGAATTCAAAGGCCTTGTTGCGCACGCGATTGCTGCGCGGATCCAGCATGGCGCTGACCTCCGGCGGAAATTGCACATCCAGCGTGTACTGTCCCTGAAAAGGGAATGCGGCGATGCCCAGCGGCGCGTTGCGTTGCACCGAGGGCGGCACACCTACGATGCGCACAAGATTGGCGGGCAGAAAACGCAGAATCCATGCATCGCGTTCTTCGATTTCGAGATTGGCGATGTCGTAGCGCGTGGTGATCGTAAACTGATTTTGTGCGGGGTTGTCGTCGTACGCCGGCTGGCCGCTGGCCTTGGCGCCAGGATAGCGTTTGACGATATCGTCGTTCAGCCCGTGCGCCAGATCGTCGGGACGGGTCTTGGCCACCATGCGCAGGACTTCGGCGTTGACGCCGCGCTCGGTATGGCGGATGGTCAGCGTGCCGGGCTTGCTGAACGCTGTGATCGCAATGCGCTCGGCGACCTCGCTGTTATTCAGCTCGGCCACGTTTTCCGAGCGCAGCGTGGTCAAGCCGCTGGTGTTTTCTGCAGCGACCAGCATTTCGGCGTTTTCGTGAATCTGACCCATTTGCGCCAGCGCGCCTGCCTGACCGATGCGGGTAGGATCGACGAAATACGATTTGCCGTCGATGTCGATTCCCACAATCACGTGGTCGAAAAGGCCGGGCGTGGGCAGCACGTCGCCCGCTGGCGCGCCGCCGTCGAGCGGCACCAGCACGGGCTGCGCGGCGATGCCCAGTTCGCGCAGCATGGCGATGAGCAGCCACGACTTATCCTTGCAGTCGCCAAAGCGTTGCTTCATCAC
>SYEN01000221.1 GCA_005800795.1 Burkholderiales bacterium
GCCGTTGCTGGATTCTGTAGGCATGAGTGGGCTTGAGTGCGTGAACGGGTGAACGGGTGAACTCTCCTCTCCCCGTGAAACGGGGAGAGGAGGTTTTCTTGGGGTTACTCGTTCACTTATTCAGCCGTTCACTCGTTCACGAGGTTAAAACTACTTCTTCTTCCGCATTGACGGCGGCGCATTCAAATCCCGCGCATTGCCGTCCAGATAATCTGCCAGCATTTTCTTGTCGCGCAGGCGGAATTTCTGGAAGTTAGGCTTGCGCTTTTGCAGGAAGGCGTTCATGCCTTCTGCGGCTTCTTCCGATCCCCACACGTGAGCCAGCAACTCCATGCCCTGCTGCCATGAGGCATACAGCATGTCGGATTCGGAGTTGAGCGATTTCTTGGTCATGCGAATGGTCAGCGCGCTATGGCCCTTCATGGTTTCGCACCACTTCAACGTCTCGGCGCGCAGGTCTTTTTGCGGCACGCACTTGTTGATGAGACCGACTTCGGCTGCTTCTTTCGCGCCAAAACGGCGTGCGCAGAAAATCATTTCGCGCGCGAGGCGCTCGCCGATGATGCGCGGGATGTATTGCGTGGCGCCCACGGTCGGGCAGGCACCAACTTTGGCGCCGGTTTGGCCCAGCACCGCGTTTTCAGAGGCAATCGCTAAGTCGCACCACAGCGCGAGTTCATGGCCCCCGCCCATGCACCAGCCGTTGATCATGGCGATCACCGGGATCGGCAAGCCGCGTATGGTCATCGCCAAGCCGAGCATGCGGTCGTTCCACATATAGGCGTTGTTAAAATTCAGCCGTTTCATGGCGTAAAAATCGCCACCGGCGGAAAACGACTGATTGCCCGCGCCGGTAATCACCGCGCACACAATCGACGGGTCTTCACGCGTAGATTTCAGCGCGTCGATCATTTCATCCAGCGATTGCTCGCGGAAGCAGTTCAGCACGCGCGGCCGGTTGATGGTGATCCAGGCCACCTGATCCACCACCTCGTACAGAATATCCGTGTATTTTTTCTTTGCGGGTTTCTTTTTGCTGGCAGCCATGACAACCACTCCTCGAATTTAAAGTGAACGAAAACCTGAAAACGGATTTGAAAACGGCTATGCGATTTTAGCAGAACAGCGTGCGGCGATTGACAAGCCCGCGCGCGGTAACTATCGTGCCTGCTCTCGATATCCGTGATCATGTGGAATTGCCACTCATGTCCATACCTCGTTGCCTGACTGGCGCGATTGTGTTTGTAGCGCCGTGTTTTCTGTATTTTTCCAGTGCGGGTGCCGCGCTGGTTCAAACCTACCCGGCGCGGCTGGTGAGGGTGATCGTGCCTTTCGTGCCTGGAGGGCCGACGGACGTGCAGGGCCGCTGGGCGGCGCAGCAATTGTCGACCGTGCTGGGCCAGCAGTTCATAGTGGAAAATCGCGGCGGTGGTGGCGGCGTGCCGGGCACCGAGGCCGTGGTGCGCGCCGCGGCAGACGGCTATACGTTGCTCGCCGGCAACCCCGGCCCGCTGACGGTTTCGCCCAGCGTGAACGCAAAAATGCCTTATGACACGCTGCGCGATCTGTCGCCGATATTTTTGATTGCGCGCACGGCAAGCTGCCTGATGGTGCACCCAAACGTGCCGGCCAGGGGCATCAAGGAGTTTGTCGCTCTGGCCAAGGTGCAGCCCGGCAAAATCAACTATGGATCGCCGGGAGTTGGCACCGTTGGCCATTTCGCCACGGAACTGTTCGCCACGCAGGCTGGCATCAAGCTGAATCACGTGCCGTACAAGGGCGCGGCGCAGTACACGGTTGATCTCATTGCCGGTCACATCGAGGTTGCCATCAATCAGTTCGCGACGTGCGCGCCATTGCAGCAGGCCGGCAAGTTGCGGGCGATTGGTGCGACGTCCGAAAAGCGCTCGCCGCTATTGCCGAATTTGCCGACCATTGCCGAACAGGGCCTTACCGGTTTCGTGAGTTACAACTGGAACGGCGTTCTGGCGCCTGCGAAAACGCCGCGTGAAGTCATCACGCGTGTGCACGAGGTGTTAGCCAGGCAATTGGCCGCGCCGGAGCATCGCGACAGCTTCGTGAATCAGGGCCACGAGGTCAGCGGGCTGGGGCCGGACGACTACATGAATTTCATCCGCTCGGAAATCGACAAGTGGGCGCGTGTGGCGAAGGCGGCGGGGATACAGAAGCAATAATCAGGGATATTTCGTAAGTAATTGTTTTTATTGAAATTTTTTATTTGATAAGGAAGCGTCATGGCCACCAAAGAACCTCCGTATTTCATGTATTTCCCCGGCAACTATCGCTGGTCGGCGGCGTTCATCAACATGATGGGTTCGGCGGCCTATGGCGGCTCGGACATCGGCGAAATCCACAAAATCGGCGTGTTGCTGAAAAACGCCGCACCCGATGATGATGAGGCGTGGTTTCGCGCCTGCGAAAAAGTTGCGGATGGCGTGCGCGCGCATGCGGAAAAATTCGAAGCCACCGGTCACTGCGTCTCGGCGGCGCATGCGTATCTGCGCGCCTGCAATTATTACCAGATGGCCGAGCGCTTTCGCACACCCAAGGATGAACTGGCGCTGAAAATATTCAGGCAGGGCGTTGATTGCTTTCAGAAGCACGCCAGGCTCACCGACGTGAAAATTGAAATCGTCGAAATTCCTTTTGGGCCGAATGGCAAAGAGAGCCTGCCCGGTTACTTCGTGCATTCTTCCGCGGCTTCCGCCGCAGGCAAGCGCGCGCCGTGTGTGGTGTTTTTTGACGGTCTTGATGTCACCAAGGAGATCCAGTTTACGCGCGGTGTCACCGATCTCATCAAGCGCGGTATTCACGTGCTGATCATGGACGGCCCCGGCACCGGCGAGGCGATCCGCTTTCGCGGCAATGTGCTGCGGCATGATTACGAAGTCGCAGGCAGTGCGTGCATGGATTGGCTGGAAAAGCGTCCCGAGGTCAACGCCAAAAAAGTCGGCGTGGTGGCGATCAGCCTTGGCGGCTACTACGCGCCGCGCATCGCCTCGATGGAGCCGCGCTTTGCCGCGTGCATCGCGTGGGGCGCCATCTGGGATTACTACGGTACCTGGAAAAAGCGTATCGATTCCAAATTCAAGACCTCACTGTCGGTGCCCGGCCACCATATCATGTGGATATTGGGCGTGAATTCGCTCGAAGAGGCGCTGAAAAAACTGGAGCCGTATCAGCTCGACGGCGTGGTGCAAAAAATGCGCTGCCCGTTCCTGATCGTGCATGGTGCCAAAGACGAACAGATTTCGCTTACCGATGCTCAGGCGCTCTACAACGCGTCCGGCTCGTCCGACAAAACGCTGCGCGTGTTCACCGCCGAAGAAGGCGGCTCCCAGCACTGCCAGCGCGACTACCTGACGCTGGGTGTGGCGACGATGTGGGACTGGTTCGAGGACAAGTTGGTGCGGGCGTAGATCGCGCGCAAGCAAACCAAGGGGTGCGGCAATGGCAGAAACCTGGGGCGCGGCACCGGACAAACCGGCGCCCGAAGCGAATAACGAAGCGAAAAAATCTGACGGCGAAGTCAAGGCACGCGTCAAGCACACGTGCCCCGCATGCGGCGGTGAAGCCGTCTGGAATCCGGGCAAGCAGGTGCTGGCGTGCGCTTTTTGCGGCACGGTGGTGCCGGGCACGGAAGACGGCGATGCCGGCAAGATCATCGAGCACGATCTGGCGGCGGCGCTGCGCGGCATACCCGACACGCAGCGAGGCTGGGGTGCGCAAAAGCAGCAGGTGAAGTGCCAGAGTTGTCACGCGATTTCGGTGTTTGATGCCGCGCGGCAATCGCAGGGGTGCGGCTTTTGCGGTGCGACGCAGTTAGTGCCGTACGAGGAAGTAAAGGACGCGTTCTCGCCGGAAAGCCTGTTGCCGATGAAAATCGACCACAACAAGGCGCGCGAATTGATCAAGTCCTGGTACGGCTCGCGCTGGTTCGCGCTGAACCGGCTGAAAAAGGCCGCGCTCACCGATACCGTGAAAGGCCTGTACATTCCCTACTGGACGTTCGATGCCCAGGCGGATGCCGACTGGGAAGCTGAAGCCGGTTACCACTACAACGAAACCGAGGAATTCACTGATAGCTCGGGCAACCGACAGACGCGCCAAATACAGCGCACGCGCTGGGAGTTTGCCAGCGGCCGCCTGGATCATTTTTTTGACGACGAACTGGTGCCCGCGTCACTGGGTGTGCAGGCGAATCATCTGCGTGCGGTGGAGCCGTTTCCGACAGCGGACTTGGCCACCTACGATCCGGCGTATTTGTCGGGCTGGGTGGTGGAGCGCTATCAGATTGATCTCGTGGCCGCCGCGCAAAAATCACGCGACGCGATGCTGAATCAGGTGCAATCACTGTGCGCGCGCGCTGTGCCTGGCGACACGCACCGCAATTTGCGCGTAAACACACGCTTCAGCGGGCAAACCTTCAAACACATCCTCGCCCCGCTGTGGATGATGCAGTACCGCTACGGCGCGACGAATTTTCAGGTGGTGATGAATGGCTACACCGGCAAAATCTCCGGCGATTATCCAAAGAGCTGGGTGAAGATTTTGTTCACGGCGCTGGCGGTGATTATTGTGCTAATGATTTTATTTAGTGCAATGGCGGGTGGAAAATAATTGTTTAAAATCCAATAGTTATATCAATTTCGCCAATATGTTGAATTGAGAGAGTTAAGATGTATTTTCTGGGGCAAGTGAGACCAAGGACAGTCAATACTTGGCGAAGATTGGCCAGGCCCATACCGAGCTAGGTGCTGCTTGTGGGGGCTGCATGGTTTGGAGGATTTCTTCTCAATCCACTAGTCTTGGTGGCGTTCCTCATCTGCATAGCTGGACTCAGCGCAGTTCATTTTGGAAACGCACGTGCTTCCCCTGTTATCAGATCACGTCGCATAGTGCCCGCCTACCTTGTCGCTCTTGTGGTCTGCGCATTGGTTAGCGCAGCGGTCGCGTACGTATCCCCCGAGGAAGCATTATTGAGGTGGAAGGTGTCGCCAGAGAACTACTGGGCTGTGCAAATGAATGAGTTTGTACTAACTTTTACGTTTACTGCCTATGTAAGTTTTCTCGGAATCGCTATTGTTGGTCTGCCGATTATCATGACTCTAGGTCGCCGTGGTTTCGCGACGATTCCAATCGTGCTACTAGCGGCAGTGATCGTCTCGCTTACAGTTACGATCCTATTGACTGTCGGTGACGATCCGCCCTTTCGGCACTTTTTCGCGCTTGCAAAAGAGGCCGTGTTCGGTCATCTTGCAGTTGCGCTGGGTTTTTGCGTAGGGGCAGGTCTCCCGTGGCGGCAGAAAAGCGCATAGTAGTTCATGTTTTGACTTCGCATTGCGCTTTACTCCATATGGGCTATAGGTTGAGGCGGTGAACGATTCCCGCAAGTAATTCTTGAGTCAACGCAGCTGGAAAGTTAAGTTACTGCCAACACCGGCGGCAACTGCGGCGCCAGCTTCGCACGTTCCGCTGTGGCCGCGCCGTTCAAGGCAAACCCCAACAACTTCCCCGATGAATCTACGAACAGCGATTTAACGCCCTCGGCCGAGGCTTCGACTTGCCATTCACCTGCGGCGCCCGGTGCGGGCGGCGAGACGATGGTGGGGCAGGCGGGAGTTTTTACCATTACCGGCATGGCGGGGAAGCTCACCGGCGTGGGTTTGCCGCCCAGCGTTGCGCCCATCGCGCGCGCAGCGTGCATGATGGGCATCACGTAAGGCATCACCAGCCCTTCGATTTCCATGCAGTCGCCCAGTGCGTAGATATCAGCGTCGCTGGTTTGCAGCTGCCGGTTGACCACGATACCGCGGTTAACCTTGAGGCCTGCCGCCTGCGCCAGGGCCACACGCGGTTTCAGGCCAACGGCTGAAAGCACGATATCGGCGCTGATCACTGTGCCGTTGTCGAGCGTGACTTTTAGTGCGCTGTCGTCGCGATCAACAGATTTTGTGCCGGTGCCGAAGTGCCACACCACGCCGAGCGCCTTGAGTTTCTCACGTACCATGTCGCCGCCCTGCGGCGGCAGCAGGCGGCCCAGCGGCTGCGCGGCGATGTCGATGACTTCGGCGTGATGTCCGCCCACCGCCAGATCGTTTGCGAATTCGCTGCCGATCAGCCCTGCGCCGATAATGGCAACACGCTTTTTACCATCGAGCAGGGTATGAAACCGCCCGAAGTCATCGAGATCGTTCACCGTGATGATGGCGTCGGCTGCGTTACCGGCGATGGGCAGACGAATCTGATCCGCACCCAGCGCCAACACCAGTTTTGAATAACTTAGCGATTCATCGCCAATCTGAACGGAATGCGCGGTGGCGTTTACCGAAGTGACACGCGTTGTCGCACGTACGGTGGCGTTCAGCTGCGAGGCCATTTGCTCCGGCGAGTTCAGTGCAATGGCCGACGGCGGCTTTTTGCCCGCCAGCGCATTGGAGAGCATGGGCTTGGAATAAAAACTGCCGCTGTCGGCGGTAATCACCATGAGCGGGGTTTCTTTATCGAGCTTGCGCAGTTCTTTGGCGACGTTGTAACCCGCGAGACCGCTGCCGAGGATGATGATGGGATTCATGAAATCAGATCAAATGGTTTAACAAGGGTCAGTGAAAAAATCGTTTGCTGCCGCGTGGCCTACTTGATTTTCAGCTCGCGCACCGCATTAGCCTTCTGCACGCAAGCCCCCATGAGAAATCCCAAATCGGTGCCGGTCGACACATAGCGCGCGCCCATTCTTACGAATTCGGCGGTGAGGTCGGGGCGGTTGGCGAGTCCTCCGACGCCCACGTGTTTGCCATATTTGCGACATGCCGCGATGGTGCGCTCATAGGCTGCACGCACGCGCGGGTCGTCAGCCTTGCCGGGTATGCCCATTTCGGCGGTGAGATCGCTGGTGCCAATCATCATCATATCCATGCCTTCGACGCCGGCGATTTCCTCGACGTGCTCCAGCGCTTCCAGGGTTTCCATCATCACCATCACGGTGGTGGTGTCATTGAGCGCCGGATCGACTTGTGATGCCGGGAAGGTGCGAAATTGCAGATGGGGCAGTTGGCCGGCCGCACCCCGTTCACCCAGCGGTGGAAACTTTGCCGCTCTGACCACACGCCGGGCGTCCTCGGCGGAGCGCACATGCGGCGCGATGATGCCCATGGCGCCGCCGTTCAGCGCACCGGCGACATTTTCCGGCGCGGTGTTGGGAATGCGCACAAAGGGCGTCACGCCGGCGGCGAGCGCCGCCTGACTGATGATGCCGACGGTGTCCCACGAGAAACCATTGTGCTCGACGTCGATATAAAGAGTGTCAAAGCCCGCAGTCGCGGCAATACGCGCGATCTCGGGCGTGCGGATCATACGTACCGTCATCGAGGCGACAACTTCATCGCGCGCCAGTTTTTCCTTGACGTTGTTGCGCAGGATGTCGCGAATTTCTACCGGCATGGTGTTCTCCTTGGGAAAATGAGTCGGCTGACGCCGCAGAAGACCTTCAGGTCGATAGTATCCCCTGCCTTGACGTTTGCGTCACCTGATTGAGCCATTGCTGAACGCCGGCCCAAATCAGGTTTTCGCCAGAATAACGGAATCCACCTTGCGCGAATTGGAACCTCTGCGCCTGCTGGAATCGTTTGCCAGTATCACGCCAGGTCGAAACGATCCAGATTCATCACCTTATTCCACGCTGCGGAAAAGTCATGCACGAATTTCTGCAGTGAATCGCTGGTGGCATAGACTTCTGCGATGGCTCGCAGTTGCGAGTTTGAGCCGAACACCAAATCCACAACCGTACCGGTCCATTTGATTTCGCCGCTCTTGCGATCGCACCCTTCCAGCACGCCAGCTGTGGCGGATTTCTGCCACTTTATACGCATATCGAGCAGGTTGACGAAAAAATCATTCGTCGAGAAGACCGGCAC
>SYEN01000222.1 GCA_005800795.1 Burkholderiales bacterium
AGCATCACATCTTCAGTCAGCACGTGAGCTTCGGATTCGACCATCAGCACCGCCTGCTGCGTGCCTGCAACGACCAGATCGAGTTGCGAAGTCTTGAGTTCGGTTTGCGTCGGGTTCAGCACGTAACCGCCGTTCATGAAGCCCACGCGCGCGGCACCAATCGGTCCTTGGAACGGCACACCGGAAATTGCCAGCGCGGCCGAGGCGCCGATCATCGCAGGAATGTCAGAATCGATTTCATTGTTCGACGACATCACGGTGGCGATGATCTGCACTTCGTTATAAAAGCCGTCCGGAAACAGCGGCCGCAACGGGCGGTCGATCAGCCGGCAAGTAAGAATTTCTTTTTCTGAGGGACGCCCTTCGCGGCGAAAAAACCCGCCGGGGATCTTGCCCGCAGCGTAGGTTTTTTCCTGATAATCGACCGTGAGCGGAAAGAAATCCTGCCCGGCTTTCGCCTTGCGCTGCGCCACCGCTGTGACCAGCACCACGGTTTCATCCATCGTGACCATGACTGCCCCGCCCGCTTGACGGGCAATTTCACCGGTCTCCAGTGTCAACTGGTGACGCCCCCACATGATCGACTTTTTAACGTGACTCAATTGATATCCCCTGCTTTCGTTTTCTGAATGCTTCAATGAAAATATAAACAAAAAGACCGCTGGTTAGCGGTCTTTGGTTTTACTGCGAACGCGCTGGCGCCATCCCGATCGTTATTTCGAATGCCACGCCACACCCAATGCGCAGCTCTGCGGCATGGTCCGGTGAACTAGCGAGGGATCCCGGCATGGCGGGTTGACGTCTGATGAAAAACCGGTTTTGGCGGACTGGGGTATTACAAGCGTATTACTTGCGCAGCCCGAGGCGGTCGATCACGTTTTTGTACTTGTTGGCATCGCTGCGTTTCAGGTAATCCAGCAACTTGCGGCGCTGGCTGACCATGCGCAGCAGGCCGCGGCGTGAATGATGATCCCTTACATTCGCCTTGAAGTGATCGGTCAAGCCGGTGATGCGCGTGGTCAACAACGCGATCTGCACTTCGGGCGAGCCGGTGTCACCCGCCTTGCGCTGATAATCGGCCACGACCTGCGCCTTCTGAACTGTAGTTACCGCCATAAAATGCTCTCCAAAATTCATCGCTCGAAAACCCGGAATTTTACCTGAAAACCCGACATATTTTCAAGTTTTTCATTGCGTTACCCCACGCACTGGCGCTGTGAAATCCTGCTTTTGCGCCAGCATGCGATACGGCACTGTACGCCCACCTACGCTCACTTCAACCAACCCCAGGAAACGCCGGTTAGGGCCGTAAATACGTGCATAACCCACAATATTTGCCTGGTGCAAGCCCAGCTTCTGGCCCAGCAGTAAGCGCTCTGCCTCCGATGCTTCTACTTCCAGTTCAGGCAATCCATTGAGTAATGCGTCCATCGGCAACAACCGGGATTCCCGTTCGGGTTCCGGCATGTCCTGCAACGCCGAAAGCGTACTAGCCAACGGGTGTGTCAGCGCCAGCGCCCCCGTGTGCGTACGCGTCAAAGCCGACAGACTCGCACCGCAGCCAAGTGCTTCGCCGATGTCCTGAGCCAGCACGCGAATGTAAGTGCCTTTGCTGCATCGTACCTGCAGCTTAAAAAAATTATCAATTAAATCATATACTTGCAATTCATGTATGCGTACGCTGCGAGGCTCACGTTCGATGACCACGCCCTTGCGCGCATATTCATAAAGTGGCACGCCCTGATGCTTAAGTGCGCTGTGCATGGGTGGTACTTGCACGATGTCGCCGCGAAAATTTTCCAGCACCTGGGCAATTTTGGCCGGATCGCTCACGGGCGGCTTGCTCGCGATGATTTCACCCTCGGCATCACCAGTGGTGGTCGTGATACCCAGCCGCACGGTCGCCACATAGCTTTTATCGGCGTCGAGCAAAAAGTGACTAAACTTGGTCGCCTCGCCAAAACACACCGGCAACAGTCCATCAGCAGCAGGATCCAGCGTGCCAGTATGACCGGCCTTGGCAGCATTGAACAAATGCCGAGCGCGGCTTACCGCCTGCTGCGAACTGATGCCCAGCGGTTTGTTCAGCAGCAGCACGCCGTCGACGCTGCGATGATTGCGCCGGGGCTTACTCATGCAGAACCCGTTATTTGCCAGCAGGCTTGGCGCCCACAGCCTCGTCGATCAGACTGGACAGCCGCGCGCCGCGCGCCACCGACTCGTCATACTCAAAATGCAGTTGCGGTACGATCCGCAGCCGCATGCGATGCGCAAGTTCGCTGCGCAAAAAGCCTGCGGCGTGCTCCAGCGCTTTGAGAATATTGGCGTTATCCGCTTCATCGCCCAATCGCGTAAAAAACACCTTGGCGTGCGAGTAATCCGGCGTGACCTCTACATCGGTCAGCGTAATCATCCCCACGCGCGGGTCTTTCAGTTCCAGCCGGATGATTTCTGATAACTCGCGCTGGATTTGCTCGGCGATGCGGCGGCTGCGGGGATAATCTTTGGGCATGGAAGCGGACGATCTCGACTACCGCGCACGCGGGCGCACCTCGAAAAGACCAAGGCCCGATATTTATCCGGAAAGTCTGCGTGCCCTGCAGTTAAATTAAAAAACTATTTAAAAACAAATAGTTACTGAATCATAACGTTCTGGCCACTTCGACAACCTCAAATACTTCAAGCTGGTCGCCCGCCTTGAGATCGTTGTAGCCCTTAAGCGACAAGCCGCATTCAAAGCCCGATTTGACTTCACGCACGTCGTCCTTGAAACGTTTCAGCGAATCGAACTCTCCTTCGTGGATCACCACACTGTCGCGCAGTAAACGCACCTTGGCACTGCGTCGCACCAACCCATCGGTAACGAAACAACCTGCCACCGTGCCCACCTTGGAAATACGGAAAATCTCGCGTACTTCGACCGTGCCCAGCGAGTTTTCCTTGCGCTCCGGCGCCAGCATGCCGGTCATGGCTGCTTTTACGTCGTCCACCGCTTCGTAAATAATGTTGTAGTAGCGGATGTCGATGCCGCCGCTCTCGGCCAGCTTGCGCGCGGCCGCGTCGGCGCGCACGTTAAAGCCAATTACCACGGCCTTGGAAGCCAGCGCGAGATTGATGTCCGATTCGGTAATTCCGCCGATGGCCGCATGCACGATGTTAACCTTGACTTCATCGGTCGACAGTTTCGCCAACGCATGCGACAAGCCTTCGTATGAGCCCTGCACATCGGCCTTGATGATGAGCTGGAGCATTTTCTTCTCGCCCTCGCCCATCTGCTCGAAAATGTTTTCGAGCTTGGCGGATTGCTGCTTGGCGAGCTTCACGTCACGGTACTTGCCCTGGCGGAACAGCGCGATTTCGCGCGCCTTGCGCTCGTCGCCCAGCACCAGCACATCCGCGCCCGCAGCGGGCACATCCTGCAAGCCCAGCACTTCGACTGGAATCGACGGCCCCGCCTGTTTGACATTGCCGCCGGCTTCGTCCACCAGCGCGCGCACGCGACCGAACACCGCACCGGCCAGCAGCACATCGCCAAGCTTCAGCGTGCCGGATTGCACCAGCACCGTGGCCACTGGGCCGCGCCCTTTATCGAGCCGTGATTCGATCACCACGCCCTTGGCCGGCGCATCCTTGGGCGCTTTCAGATCCAGCACCTCGGCCTGCAACAATACCGCATCCAACAAGGTGTCGAGCCCTTCACCGGTGCGCGCCGATACCGGCACGAATTGGGTATCTCCGCCCCATTGCTCGGGCACCACTTCATGCGCAGCGAGATCCTGCATCACGCGCTCGGCATTGGCTTCGGGCTTGTCGATCTTGTTCAGCGCCACCACCAGCGGCACCTGGGCGGCCTTGGCGTGGGCAATAGCTTCCTGCGTTTGCGGCATCACACCGTCATCCGCCGCCACCACCAGAATCACCAGATCAGTGACTTTCGAGCCGCGCGCACGCATGGCGGTAAAGGCTTCATGACCCGGTGTGTCGAGGAAGGTCACC
>SYEN01000223.1 GCA_005800795.1 Burkholderiales bacterium
ACGCAGGCCGATGGGCGCCTCGCCTCGCGTGACGACGTGCGCTATTTGCAGATGATCGCCAGCTTCGCACGGCGCACGCAAAGCGGCGACAAGGCCGATCTTGCAGATGTGCCGGAGAGCGCCAGCGTGTGGCCGCATGTCACTTCCACGCGCGACAATTGCCTCGGTTCCAACTGCGAGCATTTAGATAAGTGTTTTGTGATGCGCGCGCGCAAGCAGGCGCTGGACGCTGACGTGGTGGTGGTAAATCACCATCTTTTTTTTGCCGACGTGGCATTGCGCGACGAGGGTGTTGCAGAGCTGCTGCCCAAGTGCAACACGGTGATTTTCGACGAGGCGCATCAGTTGCCGGATACCGCGAGCCTGTTTTTTGGCGAGAGCGTATCTACGTCGCAATTGCTGGATCTGGCGCGTGATGCGCGAATGGAAGGCATTGCGGGCGCCAAGGATTTCGCGGCGTTACCTGACGCTGCGTTGGCGCTGGAAAAAGCCGCGCGCGATTTGCGCCTGTCGCGCGCCGAGGACAACGGCCGCCTTACCCACAAGGAGATCAACGGCGACACCGATTTCACCGGTGCGCTCGACAATGCCTGCGCCAAACTCTCGGCGCTGTATGTGCTGCTGGAGTCGCAAGCGGAACGCAGCGAAGGCTTGGAGTTGTGCCGTGCACGCGCACAGGTGCTGGCTCAAACCATCTCGCGTTGGAGGGAAGCCAAGGATGACAGCTTCGTGCGCTGGATCGAGCTGTTCGGGCATTCGCTGCAATTGCACGCCACGCCGCTGTCGATTGCCGAGGTGTTCCGCAAGCAGGTGACGGAAACTTCGCGCGCCTGGGTGTTTACTTCGGCGACCTTGTCGGTGAATGGGGATTTCAAACATTACTGCGGTGAGTTGGGGCTGGAAGACGCGAACACCGCCAGTTGGGAAAGCCCATTCGATTTCCCCAATCAGGCGCTGCTGTATGTGCCGAAGAACCTGCCAAACCCAAACACGCGTGAATACACAGCGGCGGTCGTGAAGGCTGCGCTGCCGGTATTGATGGCCAGCGAGGGCAGGGCGTTTCTACTGTTTACCAGTCTGCGCGCGATGCGCGAAGCGTGCGAGCTGGTGCGCGAGGAATTCAAGGCGCGCGGTCTCGATTACCCGGTGTTGCTGCAGGGCGAAGGCTCGCGCACTGAACTTCTGGATCGTTTTCGCGCGCTGGGCAACGCCGTGCTGGTGGCGAGTCAAAGTTTCTGGGAGGGCGTGGACGTTCGCGGCGACGCATTGTCGGTGGTGGTGATTGACCGCCTGCCATTTTCGCCGCCGGACGACCCCGTGCTCGCGGCGCGTATCGACAAAATGAACCGTGAAGGCCGCAATGCCTTCATGGAATATCAGGTTCCGCAGGCGGTGATTACCTTAAAGCAGGGCGCGGGGCGCCTGATACGCGATGAGAACGACCGCGGCGTGCTGATGATTTGCGATCCTCGGCTGGTGGATAAACCCTACGGCAAACGCATTTGGCGCAGTCTTCCGCCGATGAAGCGGACGCGGGAGGTTACGGAAGTGGAGGCGTTTTTTGCGGGGGTAGGGACTGGCCGCGATGGCGAATGACCAAACTTCGTCATTCCAGCGAAGGCGGGAATCTAGAGCGTAAACCGATCCCCAGGATCAAAATTTTAGACGTATGTTAGGCGCTTCGCGCAATTGCACGCACTGGATTCCGGCCTTCGCCGGAATGACAGGTTGGGAAGGCGGCGTGATGCTGGATGCGGCGTGCGTTATGCAAAGCCTGAATGCGGCACCAACCTACGTCCCCGCCATCCCCCCCACCACGGTATTAAACCCGGCATCCACGTAGGTAATCTCGCCCGTAATCCCCGCCGCATAATCCGACAGCAAAAACGCCGCCGCATTGCCCACGTCGTCAATGGTTACGTTACGCCGCAACGGCGCGTTTTCCTCAACGAACTTGAGAATTTTGCCGAAGCCGCCAATACCCGCCGCCGCCAGTGTTTTGATCGGCCCGGCTGAAATGCCGTTGACGCGGATTCCCTTGGGCCCCAAGCCTTGCGCAAGATAGCGCACGTTGGCTTCAAGGCTGGCCTTCGCCAGGCCCATCACGTTGTAATTGGGCACCGAGCGTTGCGCGCCCAGATAAGTCAGCGTCAGCACGGCGGCCTTACGGTTTTCCATCAGTGGCAGTGCGGCTTTGCTGAGGGCCGCAAGGCTGTAGGAGCTGACATCGTGCGCGATGCGAAACGCGTCACGCGTCAAGCCTTCGAGAATGTCGCCTTTCAACGCCTCGCGCGGGGCGAAAGCGATGGAATGCACCAGCCCGTCAAGGCCGTCCCACTCGGCGCGCAGATTTTCAAACAGCTTGGCAATTTGGGCATCGTCGGCGACATCGCACGGCAGCACCGGCGCCGGGCCGAAGTCTTTCGCCAGATTGAGCACGCGATTTTTGAGTTCTTCGCTTTGATAGGTGAAAGCCAGTGTCGCCCCCTCTCGGTGCGCGGCGCGCGCGATGCCATACGCAATGGAGCGGTTGGACAACAAACCGGTGACGAGAATTTTTTTGTCTTGCAGCAGGGCCATGAGGGTTCCTTTATTGACGTCATGATTATACCAAGCGGCCCCGGCAGGCTGACGTTCACCGGGCCTTTCGGCTACACTGGTGCGAAATGACTCTCTCGCGTTTTTTGCTTGCGGTTTTGATCGCCTTGTTGCTGCCCGGTTGCGACGAGCGCGCGGCGTCGCCTTCGGCGCAAGCCGGTGCTGTACAGCAAAAAGTGCTGCGCTTTACCTTTCAGGCGGCGGAAACCGGTTTTGATCCGGTGCGGGTGTCGGACTACTATTCGGGCGTGGTGATTGCGGCGATTTTTGATCCACTGCTGACGTACGATTATCTTGCGCGGCCTGCGAAAATCGTGCCGAATACCGCCGTGGCGCTGCCGGAGATTAGCGATGGCGGCAAAACCTACACACTGCGCATCAAGCCGGGCATTCGCTTCAGCGATGACGCCGCGTTCAAGGGCAAACCGCGCGAGCTGACGGCGGCGGATTACGCCTATGCCATTAAGCGCTTTCTTGATCCGAAGAATCGGGCGCAGTATGCGTTTTTGTTCGAAGGCAAAATCGTTGGACTCGACAAGCTGGCGGCTGACGCCAAGAAATCCGGCCGCTTTGATTACGATGCGCCGGTTGTCGGGCTGGAGACGCCCGACCGTTACACCTTGCGCATACGCCTGAACGAGACGGATTTTAATTTTTCGCATGTGCTGGCCTTTCCCATGGTAAGTGCGGTGGCGCGCGAGGCCGTCGAGGCCTATGCCAATGACACCAACGCGCATCCGGTGGGCACCGGGCCCTATGTGTTGAAGCAATACGTGCGCTCGTCGAAAATGGTGCTGGAGAAGAACCCGCATTTTCGTGAAATGCTGTGGAATGCCGAGGTCGGCGACAATCCGGAAAATCACCAAATTGCCGCTCGCATGAAAGGCAAACGGCTGCCGCTGATCGAGCGCGTGGAAATCAGCGTGATGGATGAGGCGCAAAGCCGCTGGCTGGCGTTCCAGCGGCGCGAGACGGATATCGAGTATCAGTTGGAGGAACTCGCGCCCAAGTTCATGAACGCGGATAATACCTTGAAGCCTGAATTCACGAGTCAGGGCATCCGCATGGAACGCAGCGTCGATCCCGAAATTATTTATCTCTTCTTTAACACGCAGGAAAAAATCGGTGACGCGCCGAATCCTTTCGGCGGTTTCGCGCCGGAAAAAATCGCGTTGCGGCGGGCCATTGCGATGGCGTACAACGTCGAGGATCAGATTCGGGTGATTCGTAAGGGACAATCGGTGCGTGCGCACTATCCGATTCCACCGGGCGTGGCGGGGCACGAACCGGATTACCGCATCGGCATTCCGCACGATGTGCGGCTGGCGAATGCTCTGCTCGACAAATTTGGTTACCAGCGCGGCGCTGATGGCTATCGCCTACAGCCAGATGGTAAGTATCTGATTTTAAGGTATTTTTCTCAGCCGACCGAGCGCGACCGGCAGTTCGATGAATTGATGAAGCGCTCGCTCGACAAGATCGGGCTGCGCGTGCAAATCCAGAAGGAACGGTTCGCGGAGTTGAACAAGCTGGCGGATCAATGCCGGCTCACCCTGCGTCACGCGGCGTGGATCGCCGATTACCCGGATGGCGATAATTTCATGCAGCTGCTCTACGGCCCGAACTCTGGGCAGACGAATTCGGCGTGTTACCGCTCGCCCGAATTCGACAAGCGCTATGAACAATCGCGACGACTGCCGCACGGTGTGGAGCGCAATCAGCTCTATCGCGAAATGGCGCGGCAGATGGAAGCCGATACCGCGTGGCTGCTGACCGACAGCCGCTACCGCAACGTGCTGGTGCAGCCGTACGTGGTGGGCTTCAAGAAACATCCCGTGTATGCCCATGAATTTTTGTATATGGATATTGACCGGAGCGACGCACGGGCTCTGAAGGACGGTCGGCCATGACCGCCTTCATCATCCGCCGGCTGCTGCAATTCATCCCCACGCTGCTGGGCGTGGTTTTGCTGGTGTTTATCCTGTTCAACTGGATCGGTGGCGATCCGGCGTATTTGCTGGCCGGCAAGATTTCCAACCCGGAGCAGATTGCCAACATCCGCAAACAGATTGGTGTCGATCAGCCGTACCACATACAGCTGTGGATATTCATCACGCAGATCGCGACCGGCGATTTCGGTGTTAGCTGGGCTACCAACGAAAAGGTATCAACGATATTCGCCACGCGGCTTGTTCCGTCATTGACGGTACTGCTGCCGATGCTGGTCATCGGCGCGCTGCTGGCGATGGGCCTGGCACTGCTGGTGGCTTACCGGCGCGGGTCGCTGACGGATCGCGCGATCATGATCGGCTGCACTGTTGGACAATCGATCAGCATCCTCGTTTACATCATCGTGTTTCAGTATGTGTTTGCCTATCAACTGGGCTGGTTCCCGGTGCAGGGCTGGGGACAGGACTTCTGGATCAATCTGATCAAATTCAGTGCGCTGCCGATCATCGTCGGCGTGGCGGTGTCGCTGGCGCCCGACACGCGACTCTATCGCACGTTTTTCCTGGATGAAATGCATCAGGATTATGTGCGCACCGCGCGCGCCAGTGGCCTGAGTGAATCGCGTGTGATGGGCGTGCATGTGTTGCGCAATGCGGCGATACCCATCGTCACCAACGTGATGATTCAACTGCCGGCGTTGCTGGCGGGGGCGTTTTTGATCGAACGGTTTTTTTCGATTCCCGGCATCGGGCGCGAAGTACTGCTGGCTGTGGAACGCAGTGACTTTCCGCTGATCAAGGCGGTGACGGTTTACGTGGCGATGGCCACGCTGGTGATCAATCTACTGACGGATATTCTGTACAAGGCGATTGATCCGCGGGTGCAACTCAAATGAACGCAGCGGCGCAATCGCCTGGCTCTCCCAGCTTATGGGCGCTGGCGTGGCGGCGCTTGAAGCGGGACCGCGTGGGCATGGTGTCGCTGGCACTGGTGGGCGGCTATGTGTTGGTTGTAATCGCGGCAGAGCTGGGCCTGGTCGCAGCGGATTGGGCTCGCGAGGCGGGCGTGAATTACGCGCCGCCCGCGTTTGCTGGTTCAACGGACAGCGGTGGGCCGCAAGTAAATGCCGACTTGCGGACCAATGCGACGGTCAGGCATGAACCGGGCATCGTCGATCCGCTCGCCAGCGTGCTGAATGAACTACGCCAAAACCTTGCCGCAGCCCCCCCCGAAGCGCCGCGTGCGGCTACGCTGCCGCTGGGCGGTGACAAATGGGGCCGCGATGTGCTGAAAAAGGCCGTCAAGGGCACTGAAACTTCGATGGTGGTCGGTCTGGTAGCCGCGCTGCTGGCGGTGGCCATCGCCACGATCATGGGTGCGTATGCGGGCTACTACGGCGGGCGCATGGATGATATTTTGAACTGGCTCTACAGTGTTTTCACCGCCATACCGTATTTGCTGCTGGTGTTGGCGATTGCGGCGGTGCTCAATCAGAAAGGCACGCTGACGGTGATTCTGATTCTGGGACTGACCGGCTGGACAGGTATATTCCGGCTGGTGCGTGCCGAGTACATCAAACATCGCACGCGCGAATACGTGCTGGCAGCGGATGCTGTGGGGGCCTCCCACGCGCAGCGTATGTTCGTGCACATTTTGCCGAACGTCAGCCACGTGGTGCTGGTGCAATTGTCGCTGCACGTGGTGCTGTTCATCAAAATGGAGGTTATCCTGAGCTTTCTCGGTTTTGGTGTCGGAGTGGATACGGTGTCATGGGGCAGCATGTTGAACGAATCGCAGGCGGAGTTGATCCTCGGCAAATGGTGGCAGCTGGCGGCGGCAACAGCGGCGATGGCGGTGCTGGTGACGGCTTTCAGCCTGTTTACCGATGCTCTGCGCGATGCATTGGATCCACGATTGAAATGAGTGTTGCACGCGATTGAGAACACGGATGCGTATTTTCATTATTGGTTTGGTTTTGTGCCTGTTGGGATTGCCCCTGCTGCTGGTGGGCGCAGTGTATCTGGCCGTGTCGGATCGTCCTGCCATCACGCGCGAAGCCGCGTTTACGCCGGCGGATATCCAGCGAGCGGAGGCGATTATCTCGAAACATGATCCGCGCAGAATCAAAGCGGGCGCACGCCGCACAATACAGCTATCGCAGAACGAAGCCGATTTGGTGGTCAGTTTTCTGGCGGGCCGCTATGGCAAGACCAGTACACGCCTGTCGCTGCAATCGGGCGTGATATTGTTCGCATCGACCACGCCCTTGCCCCTGCGCGCGTCCGGTGGATTTTTAAATGTCGAGGCGGCGTTGCGTGGCTCTGATTCGCTGTTGGCGTTCGAATCGCTGCGTGTCGGGCGTTTATCCGTGCCCGCCTGGGTTGCCAATGGGATGCTCAAGGCGGCGGTAGCCCGGCAGAGCAAGCATGCCGGTTTTGGTGCGGTCGTCAGTACGATAAAAGCGATCGAAGTTGCCGGTGACCAGCTCAGCATCACTTACGACTGGCAACGGGACACGGCTGATAGTATTCGCGCCGCTGTTTTGCCACCCGCGGATCAGGCGCGATTGCAGGTGTATCAAACCCATCTCGCGGCACTCAAGACACCGCCCGTCAATGCTACGGCAACTTTGCCGGAACTGTTGATGCCACTGTTCAAACTGGCGGCGGAGCGCAGTAGCAGCGGTGATCCTGTCGCAGAAAACCGTGCAGCGCTCACTGTTCTGGCGTTCCATGCCAATGGGAAAGGACTGGATACGATCGTGCCCGCTGCACGCGATTGGCCGCATCCGGTGGCGCGCAAAGTGCTGCTGGCGGGCCGCGATGATTTTTCAAAACATTTTGCGGTTTCGGCGGCGATAGTCGCCAATGCCGGGGCCGCGCTCGCCGATGTGATCGGACTCTATAAGGAAGTGCGGGATTCCCGTGG
>SYEN01000224.1 GCA_005800795.1 Burkholderiales bacterium
CGGTGCATTCAACCGCTCTGCCAACTCTCCAACGACGTTAAATGCAATAATATCATGCATTATCAGCCCCTTCCCTGACGTACCCTCTACTTAAAAGCATAAAGTAAATTGCAACTTTTCAAGAGTTTGGGTAGTCTTATGTGTGCTGGAAACGCTTGCGTTTGGTAGACATTAAATCACGGCTTTTACATAGTTTTACATAGACAAGGAACGAGGAAAACCATGCAACCGGAAACCCAAAACCAGTCTGTTCAGTGGGGCGGCAATGCCGACGTCGCCGTCTCGCAGAACAAAGTGCTGCGCAGCACCTATATGTTGCTCGCAGTATCGCTGATCCCGACCATCGTTGGCGCCGCCGTCGGCACCATCCTGTTTGATTTCAGCTTCATGCGCGCAAGTCCGATTATTGCGTCAATTGCCATGCTGGCGATTTTTTACGGCTGGATTTACATGATTGAGAAAAACAAGAACACCAGCCTCGGTCTGTATCTGCTGCTGGGCTTCACGTTTTTCATGGGCCTGATGCTCGGGCCCTTGCTGCAAAAGGTACTCGGCTTCCGCAATGGCGGACAACTGGTGATGATGGCCGCAGGCGGCACCGCCGGTGTGTTCTTCATCCTGTCGGGTATTGCGGCGAACGCCAAGCGCGATTTCAGCTTCCTCGGCAAATTCGTCATGGTCGGCGTGATCGTGGCAATGTTGGCGGTGGTGGCGAACATTTTCCTGCAAATCCCCGCGTTGAGTCTGGCGCTGTGCGGCGTGTTCATCATCCTGTCGTCGGCCATCATTCTGTGGCAGATCAATGACATCGTGCGCGGCGGTGAAACCAACTACATCTCGGCGACTCTGACACTGTATGTATCGGTCTACAACATCTTCACCAGCCTGTTGCAGATACTGGGCATTGTCGGCGGCGACCGCGACTGATTGTCCCGTTCCAAGTGAAAGCTGCCCTGGGTAACCAGGGCCGCTTTTTTTATATCGCCCGCTTTGATGATGCGGTCACATTAACGTCGGCTTTTGGTTTTGACTTTTTCGCGGTTCTCTTTCTCCCGCTGAATGGCGTTCAAGCCGCCGCCTGCCCAATTCGCATTCGGCCGCCGCTTGCGCTCGAACGGATTGTCCGCCGACTTGAATTCCACCCGCAGCGGTGTGCCCTGCAGCTTGAAAATATCGCGGAAGAAATGCTCCAGAAACCGCCGGTAGCTGTCCGGTACTTTATCCAGCGCGTTGCCGTGAATTACGATGCGCGGCGGGTTGGAACCGCCCTGATGCGCATAGCGCAGCTTGGGCCGGTTCATGCCCACACGCGGCGGTTGCTGGCGCGCCACCGCCGCGATCAGCGCGCGTGACAAACGCGGCGTGGAAAGCTTTGCCATCGCCGCTTCAAACGCCGCATCCACCGACTTCACCACGCTGCCTACACCCTGCCCTTTCAGCGCGGAAATAAAATGCAACCGCGCGAAACTCAAAAAATCGAGCTTGCGCAGCAAATGCACCTTGATCTGCTCACGCTGATACTCCGGCAGACCATCCCATTTGTTCACCACCACCACCAACGCACGCCCCGCTTCGAGAATAAAGCCAGCAATGTGCGCATCCTGATCAGAAATTTCCTGCTGCGCATCGAGCACCAAAACCGCGACGTTGGCATCGGAAATAGATTGTAACGTCTTGATAACACTGAATTTTTCAACAGCCTCCGTGACGCGCCCTTTACGCCGAACCCCAGCCGTATCAATCAGCGTGTAGCGCTTGCCCGCCCGCTCGAAATCAATATGCACGGAATCGCGCGTGGTGCCGGGTTCGTCGTACACCACCACACGCTGCTCGCCGAGAATGGCGTTGACCAGTGTGGATTTGCCAACGTTGGGCCGCCCGACGACGGCGATTCGTGGCACCTCTTCATCTTCATCGCCGTCTTTGGCGGCATGCGGATAATCCGCCAGCACGATATCCATCAGATCGGAAACGTTCTCGCCGTGCGCTGCCGAGATCGGCAGCGGATCGCCGAGCCCAAGTTCATGAAACTCGGCAGTGGCCGCGCCGTGTGCGCGCCCCTCGGATTTGTTCACCACCAGCCAGATGCGGCGGCCGGTTTTGCGCAATTCGCCGGCAATGGCGATGTCTTGCGGGGCGACGCCATTACGGCCATCCACCACAAACAACACACTGTCGGCTTCGTCCACGGCCTGCCGCGTCTGGCGGGCCATTTCGCGGTACACGCCTTCGGCATCCGTCGGCTCAAGCCCGCCGGTATCAACCACCAGATAGGGCTTCAAACCCACGCGGCCCTCGCCGTAATGCCGGTCGCGTGTGAGGCCCGGCATGTCAGCGACGATGGCGTCGCGCGTGCGCGTCAGGCGGTTAAACAGCGTCGATTTGCCAACGTTGGGCCGCCCAACGATGACGATGGTAGGTTTCACCCAGGCCTACTGCGTGCGCAATGCGAACACGCCGCCATTGCGCGTTTGCACCACAAAGCTGGAAATATCCAGCCCCACCGGCGCAGCCGCGATGGCGCTTCCGTCGGTGGCGATACGCCCGACGAATGCCCCGTCGTCGCGTGACAGCAAATGCACAAAACCCTGATAGTCGCCGACCACCACATAGCGCCCGAAAGCCAGCGGTCGCGTCAGCGCCCGGCCAAAGAGCTTGTCCTGTTTCCACACACTGGCGCCGGAGGTTTTGTCGAGCGCGACGACAGCGTTCTTGTCGTCGGTGACATACACGTTGCGGGCATCGGCAGCAAGCCCGCTGAAGCTCGAAATATCGCGTGCCCAGATTGCAGCACCCCGGCTGGCATCAAAACACACTGTGCGCCCTTGATACGCCGCTGCGCAGGCGCGCCCGTCATCCACCACCGGCGGACTGGCCACATCCGCCACGCGCTCGAGTTCTGTTGCGCCCTTGGGAAACGCCACCACGCTATCCCACAACACACTCCCCGAGGCACTGGTCATCGCTACCAGCCGCCCACCCGGAAAGCCAGCGTAGACCGTGCCGCGATTGACCACGATGCCGGCGTTGCTACGCACAGACAACGAAGGCGCGGAACGCTGAAACGCCCAGCGCCGTTTGCCACTGGCAAGGTCAAATGCGTGGATCGCGCCGTCGCCCACGCGCGCCACCACCAGATCGCCATCTATCACCGGCGGTGCGAGCAATTCGCCCGGAGCCTGTGTTTTCCACAGTAATTTTCCCGACCGGTCAAATACCATCAGTTCTCCGCGCGCGGAGCCTACAGCCACCGCGGTGCTACTGGCCGCCACACCGCCGGAGATAACCTGTCCCGCACTAAAGCGTGACTCGCTGGCACCGGTCGCCGTGTTGAACCCGGCGATCTGCCCGTTCGCCGCCGCCGCCCACACCGTGTTGCCTACGACCAGCGGAAACAGCACGGTTTTGTCTGCCGGCCCCACCACGCCCTGCCACGCAATGGAAAGGTTGACCTGCGATTTGAACACGGGTAACTCGGCCGGCTTGACCGCTGGCTTGGGTGACCCAAACCAGCTGTCGTAGGTGCGCGACACCGCCGCGCAACCGCCCAGCACGATAGCCAGCAGCAGTGCCGTGGCGACCGCAGGGCGTATCACTTTTTCGCCTCGGGAGCCGGTGCAGCTGGTGCCGCGGATGCGGCGGCCGGTTTGGCCTCGGCCAATTTGCTGTCGCCCATCGCATCAAGCTTGATCTGCACCAGTTGCCGATACGAACTGCGTTCATCAGATTTTTCCAGTGCGATCTGGTAGGCCGCGCGCGCTTCAGCACGCTTGTTTTGCATGACGAGAATGTCGCCTCGCAGATCCGCATACAGGCCGTCAAAGGCGGGGGCGCGCTTCGCGTCCAGTAGCTTCAATGCCTCGTCCAACTGTTTTTCATCGAGCAGCACGCCTGCCAGTCGCAACCGCGCGACATCGCGCATTTCGTCTTCGCTGGCTTTGTCGATCACCCACTGCAAGCGCTGTTTGGCGTTGGTCAGATCGTTGGCGGCAGCAAATGATTTTGCGGCACGCAGCGCCGCCATGCCCGCATACGCCGTGCCCGCATGGCTGGCTGCGAGCGTGGCGGCGATTTCCTGCACCTTCTTGGGCTCGTTGGTTTTGTCGGCAGTATCGAGCTGGCTATAGAGCATGGCGGCCGAGCCGGATTGCTGCACGCGGTAATAGCGCCACGCCTGGGTGCCCGCGACACCCACCAGGATCACCAGCGCACCGGTGCTGAGGATGTTGCCGTACTTACGCCACCAGTCCTTGATGGCGGCTATCTGTTCCTGTTCTTCTAAATCGTAAGCCATTGATTATATGAAACTTTTTATCATGTTGATGGCGTCGTTCAGCGCCACCGTTTTTTGTTCCTGTGCGGCGCGCAAGGGCTTTACCGCCAGTGTGCCCGTCGCCGCTTCGTTGTCGCCGATAATAACCGCGAACCGTGCGCCGCTGGCATCAGCTTTCTTCATTTGCGCCTTGAAACCACCGCCGCCACAATGCAGCACCACATGGAGTCCGGCATCGCGTAATTGTTCCGCAACAGCGGGCGCAAGTTTGTCGGCGACCTCGCCCTGATGGACCAGCCACACGTCCGGCTCCAGCCTGGGCAGAGATTCTGCCGTGGATTCCAGCAACAAAAGCAGCCGTTCGACGCCGATGCCAAAGCCGCAGCCTGGCGTGGACTTGCCGCCCAGTTGCTCGAACAGGCCATCGTAGCGCCCGCCTGAACAAACCGCACTTTGAGCACCGAGCGCGCCGCTCACCCACTCAAACACCGTAAGGTTATAGTAATCGAGACCGCGCACCAGCCGCGGGTTGATCACGTAAGGAATGCCGGCAGCTGTAAGGCCGTTCAACACGGCATCGAAATTCGCGCGCGAGGCCCCGCCCAGATGATCCATCAGCCTGGGCGCAGCCTCGATCACCGTTTGCATCGCTGGATTTTTGGAATCGAGGATACGCAGCGGATTGGTCAGCAAACGGCGTTGCGCGTCTTCATCCAGTACCGCACGATGCTGCTCGAAGTAATCTATCAGTTTGCCGCGAAACGCGCGGCGCTCGTCATTGCTGCCGATGGTATTGATTTGCAACTCAACGTTGTCGATGCCCAAGCGCTTCCACAGACGCCGAGCCAGTACCAGCATTTCGATATCGATATCCGGGCCGGGAAAACCCAGCGCTTCCACTCCGAAGGTGTGGTACTGGCGATATCGCCCCTTC